>SYAK01000057.1 GCA_005788935.1 Pseudomonadota bacterium | reverse complement strand
AGCTCGTCCCTGTCGGCACCCTCGGTTGCGACGACATCCACCTGCCTGGCGTCTTCGTCCAGCGCGTCTTCGAGGCGAAGACCCACCGCGACCCCATCGAGTTCCGCACGACCCGCCCGCGCCCAACCGCGGGTTGACGCCCACGCGTTGGCGCGTCAGGGCGCGTCCGTATACCGCCGCGACAGGATGATGCGATACACGCGCTCCATGCCGGTCCGGTCGTCTCGCAGAAAGTCGCGCACGAGGTCGAAGATCTGGGCGAGGTCCGCGGACGTCAACGGCTCGCGTGCGCCTGGCGTTGGGCGGAGAGCCCGCTCGAAGGCCTCCATCAGCGCGAGCACCGGAAAGCGCTGAATCTCCGGCTCGTCGAACAGGTGCGCCGCGAGGGCGTCGCCGATCCGGCCCGGGTCGCGGGCCCGCAGGGCAAGCAGGCTGTCGATCGCGTGGAACACCACCTTGCGCGACGGCTCGAGCGCCCGACCGAGGAAATGCAAGACCGGCACCAGCGCGTCATGGAGCGCGTCATCGTGGGCCGCCGTCCCGAGCAGCCTCAGCAGCCCGCCAAAGAGATCCGCGCGATCCGGGGGCGACTCGGAGAGCATCGCTGCGAGCAGCGCGTCGGCCGAGGTGCGTAGCGCGCCCTCGTCCCGGACGCGCGCCACCATGGCGAGAAGCGCGGCGCAACCCCTTGATCCGACGAACGCCTCGAGGTCGGGCAGCAGTCCGTCGACGTCGTCGAGGAAGGCCGGGCGCGAGGCGTCGGCCTGAACCGCGTCGGCAAGCGCCGGGATGACGGTCACGATGAGGTCGAGCAGGTTCGGGTTAAGCAACGTCCCGTCCACCGCGAGGTCCAGGAAGAGCCCGACGGGGTCTGCCGCATCCCACGCGGCCCGAGCCCCGGGTTGCCGATCGAGCGCCGCGTCGACCCCGTCGAGGGCCTGCGCAACGAGCTGCAGATGGCTCGGGTCCGACAGGATGACGCCCGTGTCGAGGCGCAGCACGTCTTGCCCATCGCGCGTCCGAACGTCACCCGAGGGGGCCACGAGCCAACCGACGAAGGCGTCGAGCTCGCCCGCCACGTCGAGCGTCGTGCCGCCGATCTCGAAGCGCTCCGCGTCGGCCCACGCCGCAAGCTCGAGCAGCAGCGGCACCAGGCGCGTCTCATCGAGGAGTCGCACCAGCGTCGGCTCGAGGACCCGCAGCCCCGTCCCCCGGGACTGCAGACCCGGCACCTGATAGGCCGTCTCGCTCCAGTGCGCCGCGAGCAGCTGGAACAGCGCCACGAGGTCCTCCCCGTGACCCGCGGCGACGAGCCGCGTCACCCACGGCCGCAGCGCGTCGAGCCCGCCGCTCGCCTGCAGCGCGAGCAGCGCAGGCCCGTACAGCTCGCGCACGGGGATCCCCTGGTTCCCGCGAGGGTTCCCGAGGATGGTCTGGTCGTGGTTCATGAACAGGTTCAGCTCTTCGGCGGAGAGGTTCCGGTCGTCGAACTCGGGGGCGGTCGTGATGGTGAGGTTCTCGAGGAAGTCACTGTCGAGCTCGAGCTCGGCCTCGCCAGCGATACCCGCGAGGTAGAAGGCCGCCATGTCGTCGGTGATGGCCACCTCGGGCACGTCGACGAGGTCGAGAAAGACAAGGAACGCCGGAGCCCCCGCCGTGTCCGCGATGAGCAGAAAGGCCTTGTGCAGCCACGAGCGGGCGGCGTCCGTCGTGTCCGGCCTGTCGCGTTCGGGCGCGTCACGAAACGTCAGCGCGTCGACGTCCGACGGGCGCGCGAGGACGTCCATGTCGGGCGGCAGGTTCAGCCCGCTGTGCGTCAACATCGTCAGGAGCGCTGGGACGAGCGCGCTGATCGCCGGATCGCCCGCAGACGCCATCAGGGCCCGCAGCCCGCCGTGCCGCGCGAGACGGTCGAGGACGGGGGTCGCGTCCGCGAGGAAGTCGAGCCAGCTCGGGACGGGCGGCGCGTCGGCGAGGATGGTCCGGGCCCGCGCGAGCTCGGTCACGAGCCCACGGAGGAGATCCTCGCGCGTCGTGGCCATGTGCTCAAGGGTCCGCACGAGCGGGATGAGCCGCGGGTAGGTCCGGATGCGGTTGAGCGCGTGGACGAGGTCAAGCAGCGGCGAGGCCGTTGGGTCCCGCCCAGCGAAGGTGCCGTCGGCGTCCGTGCGCGTCGCCGGGGGCCCGAGGAGGCTCTCGAGCGCGGTGAAGAGCTGATGATGGCCGCCCCGGGCGACGAGGCGGCGAACGTCGTCGAAGGGCGCGGCGGAATCCTGCTCGGTCATGGTCGTCTCCCTGGCGGCGCCGGCCGTCCGGCCCAATGGCGCGGCGGAGCTATAGCGAGGGAACGCTCATGGGTGAAGGCGTGTTGCGGGAAAACGGCGGACGTGACGCCGCATTAAGCGGCTGGCGCGGGCTGGCGACCGACACGGCGCGCTGCCTGCGCTTCTATTCGCGCCTCCCCGTCCCGGCCCTGCCCTGGGAGGATGACCCGCACGGCCTGCCGGATTTCTCCCGCATGACGCGCATGCTGCCGCTGGCAGGCGCGCTCATCGGCATGATCGGCGGCGGCGTGCTCTGGCTGGCGCTCGGTCTGGGCCTCGGCCCCTTCCTGGCCGCCGCGTTCTGCTTCACCTGCCTCACCCTGGCGACGGGCGCCTTTCACGAGGATGGGCTCGCCGACACGTTCGATGCCTTCGGCGGCGGCGTCACGGTCGAGCGGCGGCTCGAGATCATGAAGGACAGCCGCATCGGCTCGTTCGGCGGCGCCGCCCTGGTTCTGGCCTTCGCGCTGCGCCTCACGGCGCTGGCCGAACTCGCCGCCCGGCTCGACCCCGGCGCAGCAGTGGCCAGCGTGGTGATCGCCGCCGCGTTGTCGCGGACCACCGGCCTGATGCCGCTGACCCTTCTGCCTCCCGCCCGGCTCGACGGAGCCTCGGCCGCCGTGGGACGGCCCTCCCGGACGGCTTTGACCCAGGCCTTCGGCGGCGCCGGCCTCCTTGCTCTCGTGATGGCGGCCATCGCGGGCCTCGGTTTCGCCGCCCCCGTTTTGGCGACCGCCCTCGCGGCGGGAACGGGGCTCGCCGTCACCGCATGGTCGCGGCGCATGATCGGAGGCCAGACCGGAGACGTGGCCGGCACCGCCCAGCAGGCCGGCGAAATCGCCGCGCTCACCGGCCTCTTGATCCTGGCCGCGCGATGACGAAATTCTCCCCATACCTCCGGCCGGATCCATGACCCAGATTTCTCCCACGACGCGCATCTCGACGCCCTGCGTCAAAGTCTGCCTCATCGACGAGGATACCGGCCTGTGCGAAGGCTGCGGCCGCACGCGCGAGGAGATCGCCCGCTGGGGCCGCTATGACGAAGCCGAACGGCTGCGCATCATGTCGGAGTTGGAGCCGCGCATGCGTCGGGCTTTTCTGCCCGGCAGCCAAGAGCCGGATTGACTATGCCGGGCGCCGCGGGCGTCGCGCTCCTGCTGATCGCGGCGGGAATCCTGGTCTTCCTCTACGGCGATCGGCCGATCCTCGGCCTGCCGCCCGAGGAGTTCGCCCGGGCGGCCTCGCTCGGCGCCATCGCGCTCCTGGTGCTCGGCTCCCTGTTCGGCAACATGCGCGCGGGCTGGCGCGAGGGGCTGCGATCCCTCGCCGTGTGGCTCGCGCTGCTGGCGGCGCTGGTTGGCGCCCATGCCTACCGTTTCGACATCGAGGAGGCCGGGCGCCGTGTCCTCGCCGAGATCGCGCCGGAGCAGACTGTCGAGGCGAGTGGCGGTGAGGTCACGATCTCGCGGCGGCTCGACGGCACCTTCGTGCTCCCCGGCAAGGCCAATGGACGCGCCGTGCGTTTCATCTTCGACACGGGGGCGAACGTCGTGGTGCTGAACGCCGAAACCGCCACCGCGCTCGGCTTCGCCCCGGAAGCGCTCGATTATTCGGTGATGGTCGCCACCGCCAACGGCCGCACGATGGCGGCACCGCTCACCCTCGACACGGTCGTGATCGGCACCATCGAGGAGCGGCGCGTGCGCGCCCTCGTTGCCAAGCCCGGCACTCTCCAGGAGAATCTCCTCGGCCTCAGCTTCCTCGACCGGCTGCATTCCTACGAGGTGCGCCGCAACCGCCTGATCCTGCGCGGCGGGCGCGCAGCGACGCCAGATCCGGT
>SYAK01000559.1 GCA_005788935.1 Pseudomonadota bacterium | reverse complement strand
CGCGAGGCGGGCTCGCTGGGCGGCGAGGCGTAGGGCTGGGCGGCTGGCGTCGAGGCGGTGGCGCAGCTGGTCGAGGCGACGGCGGGCGCGCGTCAGGCGGCGCTCGAAGGCAGGGTGCAGGCGCTCGAGCAGGCGGTCGAGGTGCTGGGCGGACTCGCCGAGGCGGCGCGCGAGGGCGTCATCGAGGCGTCCGCGCAGGGTCCCGACGTGAGCTGACAGATCGTCAAAGTTTGGCACGAGCCTCGCGGCGGCGGCCGAGGGCGTCGGCATGCGGAGGTCGGCGGCCAGATCGGTCAGCACGACGTCGATCTCGTGGCCAATCGCCGACACGACGGGCACGCGGCAGCTCGCCACCGCACGCACGAGCGCCTCGTCGTTGAACGCCGACAGGTCCTCCGACGAGCCGCCGCCGCGCGTCACGAGCACCACGTCGACGCGCGACTCCACCGCCCGCAGCGCCGCGACGATGGTGGCCGCCGCGCCCTCGCCCTGCACGCGCGCGGGCGCCACGAGCACGTCGGCTGGGAAACGGTCGCGAATCACGCGCAAGACGTCCTGAAGTGCAGCTCCGGTCAACGCGGTCACGACGCCGACCCGCCGCGGCAGCAGCGGCAGCGGGCGCTTGCGCTCGGGCGCGAAGAGCCCCTCGGCCGAGAGCCGCTCGGCGAGGGCCCGCAGCTCGGCGTCGATGGCGCCCGCGCCGATGTCGACGACCTCGCTCACGATGAGCTGATACTTGCCGTGCGGGGGGTAGACCTCGATCTTGCCGCGCAGGGCGACCTTCATCCCCGCCCGCGGGACCACCCGCAGCCGCGTCAGCGTCGAGCGCCAGATGACGCACGCGATCTGCGCCCCCTCGTCCTTGAGCGTGAAGTAGAGGTGCCCCGCCGACGGGCGGTCGCCGCTCACCTCGCCGGTCACCTGGACCGCCGCGAAGGCCTCCTCGACGAGCCCCCGCAGCGCGAGCGTCAGCGCGGTCACGGTCTTCGCCCCCGTCACCCAGCCCGGGCTCGGGCCCCCACCTGGTGTCTGTGCCATGTGGCGGGCTTGCCCGAAGCGCCCCGCCCCGTCAATCGGTGTCGCCGCCCGACCGCCAATGTCCGCGGACGGGCGCGCGGGCGGGCGCGCGCACGGCCGGCAGCGCTCGGGGAATGTGGCGGGCGCTGGCGTTCTGGGTTATGCCGCTCCAGACGGAGGGAGACCATGACCAAGCGACGCATCGGCATCCTTACTGGCGGAGGCGACTCGCCCGGCCTCAACGCGGCCATCCGGGGGGCGACGCTCACCGCGATCCGCAAGTACGACATGGAGGTCGTCGGCCTCATCGACGGCTTCAACGCCTGCTTCGAGGCGCCCGGGCAGGGCTTCATCCGGCTCGGCGAGGCCGATGTCCAGGACATCCACGCCTTTGGCGGCACCATCCTCGGCACCGCCAACCGCGGCAACCCGTTCGAGATGATCCTGCGCGACGAGCACGGCCGCCCGCTGCGCGACGCCGACGGCAAGGTCCTGACGCGTGACCGCAGCGAGGAGGCCGCCGCGCGCCTGAAGGCCGAGGGGCTCGACGCGCTGCTCTGTATCGGCGGCGACGGCACGCTGGCCCTTGCGCGCGACATGTACGAAAAATACGGCATCCCGGTCATCGGCGTCCCGAAGACCATCGACTTCGACCTCGCCGCGACCGACGCGACGTTTGGCTTCAAGACCGCGGTCCAGGTCGCCTCCGACGCGCTCGACCGCCTGCGCACGACGGCCGACTCGCACGACCGCGTCCTCGTCCTCGAGGTCATGGGGCGCTACGCGGGCTGGATCGCGCTTCATGCCGGCCTGGCTGGCGGAGCCCACGCGATCCTCCTGCCCGAGATGCCCTACGACCCGCGCGCGGTGTGGCGCCGCGTCACCGAGCGCTTCCGCCGCTCGCGGAAGTTCAGCCTCGTCGTCATCTCCGAAGGGGCGACCCCGAAGGGCGGGACCTACGCGGTCGCCGAGACGCGCGAGCACCCCGCCGCCCACGTGGTGCTCGGAGGTGCTGGCGCGCGGCTGCGCAGCGAGCTCGAGGGGCTCTACAAGATCGAAGAGGCGAACGTCGTGGCCGCTGGCGGCTACCCGCCCGAGTCGCCCGAGGTGCGCGTCGTGGTGCTCGGCCACATCCAGCGCGGCGGGACCCCGCTCGCGGACGACCGCATCGTGGCGACCGCCTGCGGCAGCTACGCGGTCGACCTCGCCGCCGAGGGGCGCTTCGGGACGATGTCGGCCTGGCAGGGGCACGGCCCGGCCGCGGCGAAGCTCGCCGACGCGCTCGCGCCGCACTTCGTCGACCCGGCCACCACCGAGCTCGTCGCGACCGCGCAGAGCCTCGGCATCTGCCTCGGCGAGGAAGAGCCCGACGCGGGCTGACGACAAGAGCGCCAACCGGGCATGCCATGCGGTCTGCCCGCCACGAGAGGTGGTGAACATGCAGCACTTCACGCATTACGCGCCCGGGGTCGATGCCCTGCTGATGCTGGCGCTCGGCGAGGATATCGGCACGGGCGACGTCACGACGCAGGCCTGCGTCGCGCCAGAGGCCTGGATCGACGCGCGGCTGCTCGCCCGCGAGGGCCTCGTCCTCGCCGGCCTGCCCTACTTCGCCCGCGCCTTCGCGCTGCTCGACCCCCGCGTCACGGTGACGCCGACAGCGGCCGAGGGCGCCGAGGTGGCGGCCAACACGGTCGTCGCGACGGTCAGCGGGCCAGCCCAGAGCGTGCTGACTGGCGAGCGGACCGCGCTGAACCTGTTGCAGCGGCTGTCGGGCACGGCGACGCTGACGCGGCGCTTCGTCGAGGCCATCGCGGGGCTGCCCGCGCGCATCGTCGACACGCGCAAGACCACGCCCGGCATGCGCTTCCTCGAGAAGTACGCGGTTCGGGTGGGCGGGGCGGCCAACCACCGCATGACGCTCGACTCGGGCGTCCTCATCAAGGACAACCACATCGTCGCCGCGGGCGGACTGACGGCCGCGGTCGCGCGCGCCCGCGCGAACGTGCCGCACCTGCTCAAGGTCGAGGTCGAGGTCACGACGATGGCGCTGCTCGAGGAGGCGCTCGCGGTCCATGCCGACGTCATCATGCTCGACAACATGTCGACCGCGATGATGCGCGAGGCGGTCGCGCGCGTTCGGGCTGTCGCGCCGCGGACGCTCGTCGAGGCCTCGGGCGGGCTGTCGCTCGGGCGCGTGCGCGAGGTCGCCGAGACCGGCGTGGACCTGCTGAGCATCGGCGCGCTGACGCACTCGGCGCGCGGCGTGGATCTCAGCCTCGAATTCTGACACGGGCGCCGCCCCATCTGACGGAGAATGAACGTGGAACACCAACGACTCGAGACGACGACCTCCACGAACGATGTCGCCCGGGCCCGCGCCCTCGAGGGGGCCCCGCACGGGACTGTCATCTCGGCCGAGACGCAGCAGGCGGGGCGTGGTCGGCTCGGACGCGCGTGGTGGTCGCCGCCGTCGGGCGCGGCGCTCATGAGCGTCATCCTGCGCCCGACGAAGGGGACGGACCACCTCGCGGCGGTCGCCCTCGAGGCGGGGGTCGCGGTGGTCGAGGCGCTCGCGGAGCAGGGGGTCGAGGCCCGCGTCAAGTGGCCAAACGACATCTGGATTGGCGGCAAGAAGGCTGGCGGCATCCTGTCCGAGCTCGTCGAGGACGCGGGCGGCAAACCAGCCGTCATCGTCGGCGTCGGGCTGAACGTCAACGTGGCGCAGGCGGACTTTCCACCCGAGCTGCAGGCGACCGCCACGAGCCTGCGCGAGGCGTCGGGCTGGAGCTTCGAGCTCGAGGGCGTCATCCTCGCCATCCGGGATCAGCTGCTGACGCGATTTGCGGCCTTCGAGGCGGGTGGGCTGGACGTCGCGACGGCCGAGAAGCTGTCCGCGACCGTCGGGGCGCGCGTCCGCGACGAGGGCGGGCGGACGGGCGGGGCGACCGGTATCGCGGCGAGCGGGGCGCTCAAGGTCCGCTGGGACGGCGCGGATGGCGAGGCCGAGGTGATCGCGGGAGACGTGACACTGGAGACGGCATGACGCGCGACCGACTGCTCGTCATCGACGTCGGGAACACGAACACGGTGCTCGGCCTCTACCACGGCGACAAGCTCGAGGAGCACTGGCGCATCACGACGAGCCCGGGGACGACGACCGACGAGCTCGGGATCCTGTACCGCGGCCTCTTCTCGGCCCACGGCATCGACCCAGGCGTCGTCGGCGGCGCTATCGTGTCGTCGGTCGTGCCGCCGATCGACCACGCCGTCCGCCGCGCCTGCAGCCGCTACTTCAAGGTCGAGGCGCGCTTTGTCGGGCCGAAGACCGACCTCGGCATCGGGGTCGACTACGACAACCCGCTCGAGGTCGGCGCCGACCGGCTCGTCAACGCGGTCGCGGCCTACCACCGCTGCCAGAAGGCCTGCATCATCATTGACTTCGGGACCGCGACGACCTTTGACATCGTCAGTCGTGACGGCACGTGGTGCGGTGGGGTCATCGCGCCCGGACTCGGCGTGTCGCTCGACGCGCTCATCGGGCGGACCGCGCGGTTGCCGAAGGTCGAGATCCGCAAGCCCGCGTCGATCGTCGGGCGCAACACGATCGCGGCCATTCAGGCTGGCACGGTCTTTGGCTACATCGGCCTCGTCGACGGCATCATCAAGCGCATCCTCGACCACTACCCCGGCGAAGACTTCGAGGTCCTCGCGACTGGCGGGCTTGCCAACCTCATCGGGCAGGAGTCGGCCTACATCGCGTCGGTCGACCTCTTCCTGACCCTCGAAGGGCTGCGCCTCATCCACGCGCGCCTCGAGGCGAAGGCTCGCGCCGAGGCCAGCTGAGCGTCACCGAACGGCGAGGGCGTTGGCGCTGGACGGACGAATGCCGCGCTCGCGCGGATTCGGCGCGTTGCCTGTGGGAGGTGAGGGAGGCACCGCCAACGCCGGGCACCTCGGTGGCGGCGGCGGGCGGAGAAGACCGTGACGTGGCGACTGGTCGAGGGCATGGTGAGCGCCCGGTCGACCGCTTCCATCGCGTCGCGACCCCGCTCACCCGCGCCCACGAGGAGCCGCTCATGCTGGTGTGGCGTGAGCGGGTCGAGGACGCCTGGCCCGGCCTGACGGGGCTCCGCGAGGCGCTGCAGCGGGCGCTGAAGCAGGCGCTGCGGGAGGCCTGAGGCACCCCGCACCCCCGGGCGCGCCACGACCACCGCGTGCGGCGCCAGCTGGCGTCTCAAGCTTGCCTGCGCTCCGGGGCTGACGCATGCTGCGTGGCATGGCGGTGCTTGGAAAGGCTGGCGGCGGCTTTCCGAAGGGTGTCTCGGAGTATCGGAAGATCCGGCGCGAAGGTTACGCGTTCGTCGACAAGACGCCGTTCATCGCGGACGTCCTCGACAGCGCCGCGGAGACGACGCTGTTCACGCGGCCGAGGCGCTTCGGCAAGACGCTGAACATGCTGATGCTGAAGGACTTCCT
>SYAK01000558.1 GCA_005788935.1 Pseudomonadota bacterium | reverse complement strand
GAGCGGGCCGCGTCACATGCACACGCCGCGTCGGCGAGGGTCGTCGCCGTGGACGAGGGGCAGCCGCACGTCAGCGATCCGAGCGTCTCGGCCAGCGGGTCGGGCCCAGGCTGCGGGAAGCCATGCGGCGCGACCGTCCGCGGCGGCGCCTCGTGCGCACGCGCCTCCCCCGCCAGCAGCAGCGCCGCGCCCACCGCGACCACCACGATCGCGACCGACGTCACGGACGTCGGTCCCACCACGGGGGCGCCCCCTTCTTCGGCCCCGTCACCGCGCACACCGAAGAACGACGCGAGCGTCTTGCCGACCCAGCGCGGCGCGAGGCAGATGGCCGCGCCGACGAGCAACAGGAAGCCGCCGATCCACAGGAAGTTGACCAGCGGGAAGATGACCGCGAACACCTTGACCGTCGGCGCGCCCGACATGTCCGACTGAACCGAGAGGTAGACGTCGACGAGGAAGTCGGCCTGGGACAGCGCGACCTCGGTCGTCATCTGCCCCTTGCGCGCGTAGAAGCGCGACTCGGGCACGAGCACCTGGCCTGTCCCACGGTCGACCACCGCGAGCGCACCGGCCTCGGCGTCATCCGCCACCGACAGCACCCACGGCGGCAGCTCGGCGCGCGTGGCGGCCTCGAAGGCGGTCCTCGCCGCGTCGGTCCCGAACCTGAGCGTCAGGGCCGCGCTGCCGCCCCGGCTCTCGGCCGAGAGCCCGGTCACCGCCCCGGTCAACCGCTCGCGCGCCTCGCGAATGGCCTGCATGCCGGCCATCGGCAGGGCCGACAGCAGGGCGTCGTCCGCGAAGACCCAGGTCTCGGTCCCGCTGGTGCGGTCCTCGGACTGCCGCTTGAAGCGCGGCAGGAACCGCCGCACAAGGAACGCCTCGAGCTCGAGCTGGCGCCGCGCGGCCGCGTCCCCGAAGCGCACGAGCATCCGCGGGCTGTCCCAGTCGGTCGTGACGTGAAAGGCCCCGACGCCCCGCGCCGTCAGCCACGCCGACAGGCGCTCGACCGACGCCTCCGCGACGGTCGTGCGCAGGGGCATCGCGACAAACGTCGCGTCGGTGATGACGCAGCCGTCTTCGGCGCTGTAACGGCGGTCGCGGTCGACGAGCGTCAGCGCATAATCCCCGAGCACGTGGGTCTCGCCCGGGCTGACGACCCGGTCCTTCTCCTCGGTCTTGAAGGCCTTGCCGGTAAAGGCCACGAACATGAAGACGATGCCTGCGTGCACGACGTAGCCGCCGTAGCGACGGGGGTTGCGGAAGACGATGACGAGACCGCGCCCGAAGTAACCGCCGAGGCCTCGTAGCGCCTGGGCCCGCGCCGCGAGGTGCAGCTCGCGCGTCATCGAGGCCATCACGAACGCCGACATCCAGTAGACGAGCATGGAGAGCCAGTCGGCGACCTCGAGAGTCGGCAGCCAGGCCTGCCAGGCGCCCGCGAGGTCCATCTGGTAGACGCGCGCCATGTCCGCGAGCGTCAGCCCGATGCCGATGCTCGCTCCGACGAAGGTCACGAGGCTCCCCCACGCGAGCGGCCAAACGAAGTTCTTCCTGAAGTTGCGGGCCGTTGCGCGCCGCCACGAGATGAGCGGCCCAATCCCCATGATGAGCAGCAGGCCAAGCCCGAGCGGCACGAAGACCTCGTTGAACTTCGCCTCGTCCCAGACGATGGGCTCTGCGAGCTCGAGCGCGCTGCGAACAGCCTCACTCTCGGTGATCTTGCCCATCAACGTGCCGTAGAGCGTCACGAAGGCGCAGAAGACGAGGATGACGTTGTTCAGCACGAACATCGCCTCGCGCGACATGAAGGCGTCGATGCGGGCCTCCGAGCGCAGCGCCCCCCAGCGACGCGCGATGACGACGCCCGACACGGCCGCGATGACGACGAGATAGCCGAGGAACCAGTCCGAGAGCTCGGAGTCGGCGAAGGCGTGGATGCTGACGATGAGCTGACTGCGCGTCAGGAAGGTACCGAAGATGGTCAGGAGGAACGTCAGCGCCAGCAGCACGACGTTCCAGCGTTTCAGCATGCCGCGCCGCTCCTGGATCATCACGCTGTGGAGATACGCGGTGGCGGTGAACCAGGGAATGAGGCCGGCGTTCTCGACGGCGTCCCACATCCACCAGAAGCCCCAGCCGATCTCCATGTAGGCCCAGCGGCAACCGAGCAGCAGCCCGACGCTGAGGAACGTCCACGACACGATGGTCCAGCGGCGGGTGTCGGCGATCCACGTGTCGTCGAGGCGCCCCGTGATGAGGGCCGCCATGCCGAACGCGAACGGGATCGTGAAGAGGATGTAGCCCGTGAGCAGCGATGGCGGGTGAAAGGCCATCACCGGGTTCTGCAGCAGCGGATTCAGCCCCTCGCCGTCCTCCGGGATGGCGTTCACCATCCACGTGTCGAAAGGCGACGTCTGAAACACCATCAACATCAGGAAGAACAGGATGGCGCCCGACAGGATCGCCGTGACCCAGGTCATGTAGACCTGCTCGCGGTCGCGTTTGGTCCACACCGCGATGTTCGAGAAGACCGCGAGCGACACGACCCAGAAGAGCAGCGCCCCGCGCTCCCCGCCCCAGAACGAGGCGAGGAGGTAGACGAGCGGCATCGAGCGGTCTGAATACTGCGATATGTAACGGCTCTCGAATGCGTGCGTCAGGAACCCGTGGGTCAAAACCGCTGCCATCGCGACCGACAACAGGGCGACCGCGAGGAGCCCCGCGCGGGCTCCCTGCATCCAGCCCGGACGGCGCGAAGTGGCCCCGAGCACCGCGACGACGAGGGTCGCGCAGCCTGCGACAAACGTCAGGACGAGGAGGAGCTGGCCGAAAGACTGCATGCCGTCAGGTGTCCGTGATGGTTGGAACTGGAAAGAGTGGACCTCAGGTGCCGTCGGGCCCGGCCGAGGGCTTCGACTCGACCCCCTTGCGGTAGCGGTCGTAGTCGGGCGAAGTCCACGGGTCTTCGGCCGCGTCGCCGCCCTCGCCCTGGTACTTGCTCGGGCACTTGACGGTCAGCTTGTGGCAGAGGATTGACCCGTCCTCTTGCAGGACACCCTCGACGACCGCACTGCGCCCTTCCTTGAACGGGTCGGGCGGCGCCTGCTGGTAGAGCACCTCGAGGGTGTTGCCGTGTTCATCGACGATGGCAAACCGCGTCTCGGGCTGTCCGTTGGCGGTCAGGAAGCGCGATGACCCGGCCTTGATGTTGCCCGTCACGCGCAGCTTCTGTCCGGTGAACTTGTCAGGGCTCGCGGCGATCTGATCAATGGCGACGGCGTATTGCCCGCCACTCGTGGTCGCGAGGATGACGAGGGCCACACCGACGACGACGACCGCGAAGATGATGCCACCGACAGGTATCCCGCGGCGGGCGGGGCGGGGTTCGCGCATGCTCAACCTCCCGTGACGCTCATGCTCTGGTATGTGAACTGACCCTCGGCGAAGCCGTGGCCAGGGCCCTTGGTCGCGAGTGCTGCGCCGATGGCGTCGGCCAAGGCGTCGTCATCGGCCCCGCTGCGCATCAGGTCACGCAAGGACAGCTGGCCTGGAAACGCGAGGCACTCCTGCAGCACCCCCGTGGCAGTTACGCGGACGCGGTTGCAGGTGCTGCAGAAGTTCTGGCTCAGCGCGGCGATGAAGCCGACGCGGACTGGTGGCGTGCCGAGCGGCGCCCCCCGCGGCGTACACAGGGCATAGCGAGCTGGACCGCCGCCTGCGAGGCCGACGTCGGAAGGAGCGGCCCCAGGTTCGGTGACGTCGAAGTCACGGCGCAGGGTCGCGAGCATCGCGTCGATCGGCACGTGGCTCTCGGGCGACCAGAAATCGTCGACCCCGATCGGCATCGACTCGATGAAGCGCAGGACGAAGCCGCGGCTCGCCGCGAATCGGACGAGGTCGGGCAGCTCGTGGTCGTTGCGGCCGCGGAGGACAACGACGTTCAGCTTGATCGGCCCGAGCCCCGCGTCGGCGGCCGCGTCGAGCCCTGCCAGGACGCGCGGCAAGGTGTCGCTGCGGGTGATGTCGGCGAAGGTCGCCGCGTCGAGGCTGTCGAGCGACACGTTGACGCGGTGGAGGCCCGCTGCGCGCAGGGGGCGTGCGAGGGGCGCGAGGTGGGTGGCGTTGGTCGACAGCGCGAGGTCCTCGAGCCCGGGGATCGCGGCGAGGCGCGCCACGAGCGCGGGCAGGTCGCGACGCACGAGGGGCTCGCCGCCCGTCAGGCGCACGGAACGGACCCCGAAGCGCACGAAGACGCGCGTGAGCCGCGCGAGCTCTTCGAAGCTGAGCAGGTCGGCCTTCGGCACGAAGGGGACCCCCTCGGCCGGCATGCAATACCGGCAACGCAGGTTGCAGCGGTCCACGACCGACAGTCGAAGATATCGGACCGCCCGCGCCTGACCGTCGCGCCACCCGAGCCCCGCGGCGGCCGGGCGAGCCACCTGCCCACCCCCGAGGCGCAGCGCGCCAGCCGGGATGACGGCGGGCGGGCGCGGGCGGAGTGTGGCCTGTGGCTCCATCGGCGGCACCTTACGGGACAGGCCGCGGGCAACGCAAGGATCGCGCGCGCGCCCGTCCGTGAAGTTGACAGGGGGTGCATGCTTTGGAATGACGCTGCCCCCACGATGACGGGCCGCGGAGGGCGAGCGAGATGTGGAAGTTCCTGACGATGCGTGGCGAAAGCGAGGGTGTCCTCGGCCACCCGATGGTCTCCGAGGTGCTGCAGCGGGCCGCGGCCATGCGCGAGGGCCTGCTCGACTCGCTCGACGGGCCGCTCAGCGAGCTCGCGAAGAAGCTGCGGCTCGCGACGCGGACCGAGGTCAAGTTGCTGAACCGCCAGGCGCGCGAGCTTCAGAACCAGGTCGCGAACCTCGAGCACCAGCTCGCGGCCGAACGCACGCGGGCCGATCGGGCCGAGGATGGGCTCGCGGACGCGGTGCGTCACGCCCGCAAGCTCGAGACGCGCGCGAAGGAGCTCGAGGAGCAGCTCGCGAAGCTGCAGGCTGAGCTCACAGCGCAGTCCGTATCGAGCGCCGCCCAGGCCTCCGCGCCGCCGGCCTCCGCGAGTCAGCCAGACGACAAGCCGAAGAAGTCCCGCAGCCGCAAGAAGGCTGACGCCGCCGACGACGCCAGCGACGACGAGGTCTGAGGTCCGACCCGCGGCGCGCGGACGTCGGCCCGACGTCACGCGACAGGACCACGCGTAGGACAGGTCGCACCGGCCGACCCGCCTTGAGACGTCAGCCGATCGCAGCGCCAGCCCACGCCTCGCAGGTCAGTAGTTCGGACCCTCGCCGAGCTCGGTCGCGAGCGTGTTGCGCACGTAGGTGTTCGGCTCGCCGTGGTAGATGCGGCGATAGCTCCCCACATGCTGCAGGACGCGTTTCGCGTATCGATTGGCCTGCTGGTAGGGGATCATCTCGACGAACATGTCATGCGGCAGGTGCCCGCGCGCGAGCAACCACTGCGTCACGCGATGCGGTCCGGCGTTGTAGCCCGCCGCCGCGAGCAGCTCCTGCCCGCGGAACCGGTTCAGCAGGCGCCCGAGATAGTAGCCACCGAAGTACACCGACAGCGCCGGATCGAGCAGCTGCTCGGGGCTGAAGCCCGCAAAGCCGAGCTCGCGCGAGAGGTGACGCCCGGTCGGCGGGATGACCTGAACCAGGCCCCAGGCGTTGGCGACGCTGACCGCGCCGGGGTGGAAGGACGACTCCGTCAGCATGATGGCGTAGACGTAATAGGGGGGCAGGCCAAATTGCCGCGCAATGGGACCCACCACGTCGGGGTAGCCGATCGGGTGGGCGTCCTCGGCGAGCGAGGCTGGGAGGCGCTCGAGGCGGCCGGTGCTCTCCGTCTCGAACACGTGACGCCGCAGACCCCATGGATCGGCGAGCGCCACCTGCGCCATGCGCAACTCGGGCCGCAGGCCGCCCATGGCGCGGGTGAAGGCCTTCGCCTCCGAGAGGTTCCGCCGACCCGGCTCGCGCATGGACAACCCGCCGCGCGCCTTCGGGACGCTGCGGTTGTCGAGCAGGTCCGACCGCGCCCGCTCGGCGACCGCACGCGCCCCACGCTTCGCAGCCCGGAGGTCGCCGTCGATGACGCGCAGCTCCTCCCGGGCACCGTGGTGGTCGCCGAGCCGCGCGAGGGCGAGGGCCCGATGCGCCTCGGGAGCCAGCCCTCCCTGCAGCTCGGCGAAGGCCGCCAGCGTGGCCTCGAGGACCGGGGGCTCAGCCGGGCGACGCGCGCAATCGAATGCGCCCTCGAGCGAGGCCTCGGACCACGCAATGCTCGGCCTCCACGCTGCCGGGTCGACCGCCCGATGCGCCACCCTGGTCGGGCGAGCGACGTCCTCGGCTGGCGCCTCGCCGCGCAGCTCGCGCAGACGGGACCACGCGAGATGACCGTAGTAATCGACCGGATCATCCTCGACGATGAAGGCGAAGAGGCGGGCGGCCTCATCCCGATGGCCCGCGGCCGCCTTGGCCCGCGCATACCAGTAGCGATCCTTCAGCGCGTCGCCGCGCCCACGGCCGCGTCCCTTGCCCGCCCAGAACGAGGCCGCCTCGCGGTGACGGCCCACCTGCAGCAGGCAGAGCGCCGTACGCTCGTCCCTCGGTGTCCGCGCGCCTCCCCGGCGTCCTCGCGACCCAACCTCGGCGTTGTCGCCCCCCGCGGCCTCAACCCCGAGCTCGACACCGATCGGCGCCTCCGCGGGTGCCGGTGCCGAAGGCGCGTCCGAGGCCCCGCGAGCCTTGGGACGCCTCCCGCGGGCGCGAGGCTGATCATGGGTCAGCCGGACCGCCTCGGCACAGCGTCCAAACTCGAACAGCAGCTCGACGGCCTCGTCTCGCCGCATGAGGCGGAGCGCCGCGTCAAAGCGCCCCTCGTAAGCCAGCGCGCGGGCCTGTCGATGGCGCGGGAGGCCGTCACGCCGCCCGTGGTCGCGGAGGCGCGCGTGGGCGACGAGCGCGTCTCCGAAGCGATGCTCTTCCCACGCGATGTCGACGGCCCGGTCGAGGGCCTCGAGCCCCTGCCGCCGCTCAGCCGCGTCCGCGCTCTCCGCGAGGGGTAGCCAGGCCTCGAGCAGCGCCTGCGCCTCGGCGTGCCGCCGCTCGCCGATGAGCCTGTCGATGGCCGCGAAGTCGACCCGCGGCGCGGGGCTGGCGTCGACCACGGGTGGCCCGCCAGCCAAGGCCAGACTGGCGACCCGGGCCGCCCCGCGCGGTGATCGCCCGCTCGCCCCCGAGGTCGACAAGGCCGGGGGACCGCCAGTCGGCAGCGCATCGAGCGCCACACGGACCACCTCCGACACGGGTGACGACGGCCAGCGGCCTAGCAGCGCCGTCCAGGTGGCACGCGCCTCCGCGTGGCGCCCGAGCCTCGCCAGCACCTCGCCCTCGAGGCGAGCGGCCTCGGGGCGGACCGACGACATCGGGTTCGCGGCGACGTTGTGGAGCACCTCGACGGCCTCGGCGAGCGCGTCCGGCGTGCCGAGCTCGTCGAGCGCGCGGGCGAGGTCGAGGCGCGCGTGATCTTCGATCGGCCCCTGCGTTGGGCGCTGCATGGCCAGCGCCAGTCGCAGGGCCGGCAGCGCGCAGTCAATCGCGCCGTCGAGCAGACAGAGCCGCCCGACAAGGTGAGCCCAGTCCCGAAGCTCTGCCGGCGTACACCGGCCGGGCCCGGCGAGGTCGGGCCCGACGTCGCAGCCGCCGCGATCACAACGCTCTGGCACGCGGACCTCAGCGGGTCGCGCGCGCCACGCTTCGGGAGCTGGCACGCCGCCGCTCAGCAGGCTCCAACGCGCCAACGCACACGGCTCGCTGCGGAGCGCCGGCTCGAGCACCGCGGCCCGCTCGCGCAGACGCG
>SYAK01000557.1 GCA_005788935.1 Pseudomonadota bacterium | reverse complement strand
GGTGGACCAGGAAGGCGTCTACCTCCTCCCCGAGGCCCAGATCGACCGCTTCCTGTTCCGCATCTTTCTCGACTATCCCGACCTCGAGGACGAGCTGCGCATGCTCTCGACTTACGATCGGCCCCTCGCCGCCGTGACGCCGCTGCTTGACCCCGCCGGCCTCGTGGCGCTCGCGGCCGAGGCCGACGCGGTGCACATCGCGCCGCGCCTCCTGGATTGGATCGTCCGCCTCGTCCGGGCCACCCGCGTCCACCCCGCGGTGCGACTCGGTGCGAGCCCGCGTGCCTCACTTGCGCTGATGCGCTGTGCCAAGGCCCTCGCGCTGCTTAGCGGCCGCGCGATGGTTCTGCCAGACGACATCAAGCGCCTCCTCCGACCGACGCTGAATCACCGCGTCCTGCTCTCGCCCGACGCTGAACTCGACGAGGTCCGGGTGAGCGACGTCATCGACCGCTGCCTCGCAGACACGCCCTTCGACACGGAGGCCTGAGTTGGCAGGCGTGAACAGCGTATGCTGCGGGCCTCGTGGGCATGACGTGTCTGGCACTCCCCCGTCCGAAAAGGCCGGCCCCGACCCTCACCCCGACGGCCGGGTGGTGCCGGTGTCGCGCACGGGCCTTCACCCAGGCCACGCCAACAGCGTCTCTGGCGGGCATGTTCGCTCGGCAGGCCCACGCCCACACCGCCGCGCCCCATGACTTCGCGCTCACCCTCATCGCCTCACCGAGGCCCCCTCCCGGCGCTGCCAAGGCTTCGGCTCGGACGCGGCGGCCGGATGCTGTCAGCTGCGCTGGCCCTTCTCGCCCTCTCGGGTGTCGTGGCAGGCGCCCCGCTCGCAGCGGCTGCAGGCGCGCTCGGGCTCATCGCGCTGTTCGCGACCGCGTTCCTCAGCGAGGCCCGACTGCGCGCGCTGACACAGGCCGCCCGAGGCGCTGCAGCGAGGCCACTTCCCCCGCCCGTCACGACCGCTGTCGGAGAGACGGTCCGACTGTCGACCCGATTCGCGCTGCCTTGGGCCCTCGGGCCGGATCCGCGGGCCCCTGGCGCCCTTCACATGGCCACGCCGGGGTCCCTCCGGGCGGCGGGGCCAGTGACGGCGGCCGCCCTGCCAGATGGCGGCCTCGAGGTCACGGCCCTGGTCGAGGCTGGACGCGTCGGGCGGGCGGCACTCGACGGCTTCTTGTTGACGGGGCCGATGGCGGGGCAGCTGTTCGAGGTCTCCGTTCCGCTACCCGCGTGGCTGCGGGTCGAGGCGCTGCCGAGGGCCCATCCGGGCGCTCTGGTCCCGGCCATGGGCGGCGGGGATCGCCCGAGTCCGGGGGCGAGCGAGTCCCCGTCGCTGCGCATGCGGGGTTCGGGCCAGGCGCTGCATGAGCTGCGGGACTACGTCCCTGGCGACCCGTGGAAGCTCATCGCCTGGAAGGCTACCGCCCGCCGCGGCCGCCTCGCCGTGCGCGAGCTCGAGGCCGCCACCCAGCTCTCCGCTTGGCTGCTGGTGGATCTCTCGCCGTCCATGTTCTGGGGTGAGCCTGGCCGGGCCCCCATCGACGCAGCCCTCGCGCACGCGGCTCGCCTTGCCGCATCGTTGGCAGAGCGCCAGGAGCCCTGCGGCCTCGTGCTCTTCGACCACGCCGTGCGCGCCCATGTGCCGCTTGGCCTCGGTCGCGCCCACCTCGCTCGCATCATCCGGACCCTGGCGGGCGCAACCACGCTGTACGCCGAGGACCGGACCGAACTGACGCAGACGGAGCTGGTCGACGCCCTCGCGGCCTGGTTTCAGCGCCACCGGGCACGGGATCTGCGCCTGCCCGCCGGGGCTGTCGAGGGACGTGACCCCCGCCGCTCGGTCCACGACGAGGCCGCTGTCCTCGCAGCCTGCGAGTCGCTCCTCGCCGAGCTCGACCGCGACGGTTCGGCCGCGAGGCGCGCCGCAGCCGAGCCGCTCTCGGCGCAGTCCGACCGGGCGCTCCTGCGACGCTTCGCAGGCGCGCTCGGGCTGCCGCTGCCGCTCGAGCGCACCAACCACCCCGGCGGCCCCGCGCGAGGCCTGCTCGCGGCGCTCGAAGCGACAACCCGGCTCGACAGCGCGCGCGACGCGGGCCGTGGCACGGCCTCTCGCCACAGGGGTGGAAGCCTCGTGCTGGCGCTGAGCGACCTCGGCGGCGTCGACCCCTCCGGCCCCGAACGTCGCGAGCTGAGGCTCATCGCGCGGCAGCTCCGCACCCACCGGCAGCAGCTACTCCTCCTCACACCCCCCGAAGCCCAGCTGACCATCCGGGGCACAGACGACACACCGGCCCAGGCCGACCGCCTCGCCGAGCTGCTGCTGCTCGCCGAGCGCCGGGCCGATGCACCCAGACTGGCCGCCATCCAGGCCGCCCTCGCATCCGCGGGGGTCGCCCACGCCTCACTCGGGGAGCCAGGCGCGGTCGCACGAGCCTTCGAGCGCCTTCGGGCCGCCTCGTGACAACAGGCCACAAACCAGTCGAAACCCGCAGCGACCGTTGATACACTCCCGCCATGCCGAAGCCCCTCCTCGACGCGCCCCGCACCGAACGCATCGCGAAGCTCCTCGACACGCGCCATGGACGGAGCCTGAAGGACGAGACCTTCGAGCTCTCCGCCCGCGTCGAGGGCGAGAACCCGGTCATGCAGGTCGTCCTGCGCAACCGCGACCACACGCAGGTCTACACGATGGAGGCCGCCCTCATCCGCGCCGACTGGCCGTCTTTTGGTCTGTCGGAAGGCCTCGATGTCTGCGTCGACTTCCTCGACTGGCACCTCGGCGAGTATTTCCGTGAGGGTCGCGACGCCTTCCTGCCGCTCGACTGGAAGAATTTCCGCTTTGGCGACGTCGAGATCATGGCTCGGGGCGACCTCCGCAACGTATTGCTGGAAGACCTCGCCGACGCGTGGCTTCGCGGCGACACGGACCTCGTCGAGCGCGAGGTCGGCGCCCTTGAGGCCCGCCGGGGGCGCCGCAAGCCTGCCTGACGCGGGTTCACGTCGGCTCGCGATGCGCGCGTTGACCGAGGCCTGTCCCGCCGCTATCGTCGCTCCGCGGACCCGGGGTGATAGCCGAGCCGCGTCCGCCACGCCTGCCTGCATTGTGAGAGGTCCGGATGTCTGTGCGCTCGAGTCCGTGGCCACGCTGTGCTCCATCCATCCTGCTGACCCTGCTCGCGCTGGGCGGATGCTCCGAGTCCGGCGCACCAGGCCCCGCGAGCGACGCTGTCGCGGCCGATACGACCGCCTCCGCCGCGGCAGATGTCCCTGCTGGCGAGACCGCGACCGGCGTGGACAGCGGCGCGGATGGGGACGCCGCGAACCTTGAGGTCATGACAGGCCCTGCCTGCGGCGACGGCGCGCTTGACGGTGACGAGGCCTGCGATGACGGCGACACCGAGCCAGGCGACGGGTGCGACGCGGCCTGCGCGCTCGAGGATGGCTTCAGCTGCCCGACCCCGGGCGCCCCTTGCCTCGCCGACCCGGCTTGCGGTGACGGGGCCGTCGACCCAAGCCTGGACGAGCGCTGCGACGACGGCAACGGCGACAGCGGCGACGGCTGCAGTGAGCAGTGCGTGGTCGAGCTCGACTGGGAGTGCCCGGTACCGGGCACGCCTTGCGTCTATCTCATCGTGTGTGGCAACCGTCAGGTCGGCGGGGCGGAGACCTGCGATGACGGCGGCGCCAACCCCGGCGACGGGTGCGACGCCGACTGCGCCCTCGAGCCCGGCTGGGAGTGTCCAATCCGGGGGATGGCTTGCTCGGCGCGGGCCTGCGGAGACGGCCTGACCGCTGGCTCCGAGTCCTGTGATGATGGCGACACCGACAGCGGAGACGGCTGCTCGGCCACCTGTTCGCTCGAGCCCGGCTACGCCTGCGTCGGCCCCGCCTGCCGGCTGACCGTGTGCGGTGACGGCGTCGCCGAGGGGCACGAGCAATGCGACGACGGCGCCCTTCGACCCTACGACGGATGCTCTGCCCAGTGCACCCGCGAGGTTGACTGTCCCGGCGGGGTCTGCGCTGCGGTCTGCGGCGACGGGCTCGTGTTCTCCGGCGAGGACTGCGACGACGGAAACACGACGTCAGGCGACGGCTGTTCCAGCACCTGCGCGCGCGAGGCGGGATTCGCCTGCGAGACCATGACCGAGCCGCCTCCTCCCACCCTCGCGGTGCCGATCCTGTACCACGACCAGATCCCGCGCGACGTCGTCATCTCGGTCAACGGCGTAGAGGTCCGCGGCAACCATGACTTCGATATCCCGAGCGGCTTCGGCATTGCCGTCGTCCCCGGCATGGTCGAGGCGCGACTCGGGGCCGACCACACGCCGGTCTGGGTGCGCGGCGGCAACGTCCTGTCGTCGGAGTCCTTCTTCGGCTGGTTTCACGACGTCCCGACCTCGAACCGCCCGGTCTGGCTCGACGCCGCCGGGCGCCCGACCACCCTCGCGATGACACGCGGAGGCTCGCTCGAGCGGCCGATCTACCAGTTTCGTAGCGCGAACAATGCGTTCTTCCCCATCGACGGCCTCGGCCTCGACCCGTACTACGACCACGGTCTCCACAATTACAACTTCACGAGCGAGGTCCACGTCCCGTTCACCTTCCGCGGCGGCGAGGCGCTCACCTTCAGCGGCGACGATGACGTCTGGGTGTTCATCGGCGGGCAGCTCGCCGTCGACCTGGGCGGGCTGCACGGCTCGCAGACGGGGTCCGTGACCCTCGACGCGACCGTCGCGACCCGCCTCGGCCTTGTCGTCGGCCGCGTCTACCAGATCTCGGTCTTCCACGCCGAGCGCCACGCCACCGGCTCGAATTACGCGCTGACGCTTGGCGGGTTCGCGCGCGTCCGCTCGCGCTGCGAGTCGCTCGGCTGCGGCGACGGCGTCATCGTGGCGGGCGAGGCCTGCGACGACGGCGCGGACAACGGCGCAGGCTACGGTCGCTGCAAGGCCGACTGCACGCTCGGCCCGCGCTGCGGCGACGGGATCGTGCAGATCGACGCCGAGGTCTGCGACGCGGGCGCCAACGCCGTCACCTATGGCGGGGCCCGCGCGGACGTGTGCGCGCCGGGCTGCAGCTTCGCGCCCTACTGCGGGGACGGCCTCGTCAGCAACGGCGAGAGCTGCGACAAGGGCGCCGCCAACGGGCAACCCGGCATCTTGTGCTCGGCCACGTGCCGCGTCATCAAGCCCTGAGGGAGACCAGCATCCACGCAAGTTGTTGCCTCAAACCGTGCTCCGAGCCATCCTGTCACACCTGAATGAGCTCTCATTCAGGCCTGCCAACCCCGCACCACTTGCCGAGACGACGATGATGAGCCACGAGCCGCCGCATCACCCCGACGATCCGTTGCTCGCCGCCCTGAAGTCGACCTTCGGGCACACCGGGTTTCGACCGCTGCAGCGCGACATCGTCGAGGCCTCCCTCGCCGGGCGCGACGTCGTGGCCATCCTGCCGACAGGGGCTGGCAAGTCGCTCTGCTATCAGCTCCCCGCCATCCTGCGGGACGGCCTGACGCTGGTCATCTCGCCCCTCATCGCGCTCATGAAGGACCAGGTCGACGCGCTGCTGGCAGCTGGCGTGCCCGCGACCTTTCTCAACTCTTCGCTGCCTTCCGACGAGGCCGCCCGACGACGACGCCTGCTTCAGGACGGAGCCTACCGGCTTCTCTACGCGGCCCCCGAGCGCGTGATGGCGCCGGGCTTCGTCCACGACCTGCGCCGCTGGGGTGTCTCGGCGGTCGCAGTCGACGAGGCCCACTGCATCAGCGCCTGGGGCCACGACTTTCGCCCGGAGTACCGGCAACTCGCGAGCCTCCGCCGCGAGCTCGACGGGGTCCCGTTCCTCGCGATGACGGCGACCGCGACCCCCGAGGTGCGCCACGACATCGCGGATCAGCTCGAGCTGAACGACCCCGTCGTCTTCCAGGCGAGCTTCAACCGGCCGAACCTGCGCTACGCCGTCACTGCCCGCCGCAGCGGCGCAGGCCAGCTCGTCGACTTCGTACGCGCACGCAAAGACGCATCCGGCGTCGTTTATTGCCGTTCGCGCGACCGGACCGAGGAGGTCGCCGCGGCGCTGAACGCCGCTGGAGTCCGGGCACTCGCCTACCACGCGGGGCTCGAGGCGGGTCAGCGCGCCCGCAACCAGGAGGCCTTCATCCGCGACGAGGTCCAGGTCGTGTGCGCGACGGTGGCCTTCGGGATGGGC
>SYAK01000556.1 GCA_005788935.1 Pseudomonadota bacterium | reverse complement strand
TCTCCTGTGGCGGGTGGCTCGTGACGCTTTCGGCTTGGACGCGAAGGCCTCGAGCCTGCTACCCCTCTACCAAAGACGGAGGGCTGTCAACGATGACGCGTTCGACCCGGTGGCAGGGACATGGGCTTTGGTTAATCCTCGGCGCAACCGCTTGCGGGGACGGCGTTTTGCCCGCGTCGGACGCCGCCGACGTCGTGACCGCAGACACCGCGCCCGACACCGCTCCTCCCGAGGTTGACGCGGCCCCCGACGCGCTGACGGGTGGGGCGGGACTCGGGGTCGACTACGGGGCGCGGCCAGGCGGCCCGATGGTCCGACACGACCCCGGCGTCGCAGGCTTCACCGCGACGCCGTGGCCCTCCGACCGCGACCGAGGGCTCGACGGGGCCCCCGACCTCAGTCGGTTTCCAAACCCGAATGGCGTCGAGATGCTCGACAGCTTCAAGTCCTACGGCGCGTCCGCCCTCGACGGCTTCGGCCTCAACTCGGCGGTCTACTTCGAGCTCGACCGGGGCATCGATCCCGCCTCGCTGCCGACGGCGGAGGCGAGCCTCACCGACGCAGGCAGCGCGGTGCAGTGGATCGCGCTCTCCCTGGGCGCCGAGGACTACGGGCAGCGACGTCCGGTGTCTGCACGCATGGTCGACGATGCGTCCGACCCATACTATCAGGGGCCAACCCTCGCAATTCACCCTGTTTACGGGTTTCCCTTGCGCGATGGCGGGACGTATTGCGTGCTGCTCACGCGAGGGCTCACGGACGCGGCGGGGCGACACCTGCAGCCCGACCCGGATTTTCTCGCCGACCTCGCGTCCGACCCGTCATTCGCCCCGCTCCGGGTCTGGCTGCCGGGATCGCCGCTCGGCCTCGACGATCTCGCCACAGCGACCTGCTTCACCGCGCAGGACGCGACGCGCGAGCTCTTCGAGGTGTCGAACGAGCTCGAGCGCCTCGAGCCGGTCTATCTCACCCAGGTGACCGCCAACGGGCAGACGACGCATCACACCGCGATCTCCGCAGTCTACCGGAGCCCCAACTTTCAGGCTGGCCAGAAGCCCTACAGCAGCGAGGGCGGGGACCTGCGCTTCGATGCTGACGGCCGACCGGTCGTCCAGGCCTGGGAGAACCTGCGCGCGCTCATCCTCGTGCCGAAGGGGCCGCCCATGCCCGCGGACGGCTGGCCGGTCATCCTGTACGGGCACGGGACCGGTGGTGACTGGCGGTCCTGCCTCGGCTCGGAGGCCGAGGCGGTACGTGAGGGCTACGTCATGATCTGCATCGATCAGCCGCTGCACGGGACGCGCGGGACGGGCGGCGAGGTCAACGTGCTCGACGTCTTCAACTTCGTGAACCCCGCGTCGGGGCGCACGAGCTTCCGTCAGTCTGCGATCGACGTCATGTGGCAGGCCCGCCTCGTCGCCGAGGGGCGCTTCGACTTTGCCGCGACGCCAGCCAACGGCAACGTGGCGCTACGCCTCGACCGCGACCACATCAGCTTCTTCGGCCACAGCCACGGCGGCCTCGCTGGCGCTATCGCCCTCGGCGTCGACCGGCGCATGCGCGGCGCCATGTTGTCGGGCAGCTCGGGCGTCCTCATCGAGACGTTGTTGCGCCGGAAGGATCCGGTCGACATCGAGTCCCTGGTGGCGGCGGTCACGGGCGTCACGGCCGAGCAGCTCGATACGTTCCACCCGGTCGTCAACCTCGCCCAGATGCTGGTCGACGCCTCCGATCCCGTGAATTACGCGCCCTATTGGCGGTCGCCGCGCGGCGGCGGTCGGCCGCGCGACGTGCTGATGACATCGGGTTCCGAGGACGAGGCGAGCCCGGCCGTCGGGGCGGATGCAGTCGCCGCGGCCGCGGGAGTCCCGCTCATCGAGCCGACCGACCACCCGAGTCCAGGGCATGCGCTGCGGGGGCTCGTGCCGCAGGCCCTCCCGTTGGTCGGGAACGTGGTGGCGCCTGCGTCCGCGTCGGGGGCGCTCACCGCAGGTCTGCGGCAGTACCCCGGCGGCGACCACTTCGTGGCGCTCGAGCTGCGGGCCGCGATCACCCTCTGGCGCAGCTTCTTCCGAAGTTATCACCCCGCCAACGGCGACACGGCGGCCATTGGCGAGTGACCCCGCGTGAGCTGACAGTCTGTCAGACCTCGGGTCGGTCCGTCACTCGTCGTCGTAGAACCAGCCATCTTCTTCCGAGCGGGCCCAGTCCTCGGCGTCGCTCTCGAGGTCGTCGGCGATGAGGGCCCATTCGTCGTCGTCGCCGTCGTCGTCGTCGCATGCGGCCTCGGCCTCGAGCTCGGCCATCAGGGCCGCATGCGCCGCCTCCGCCTGCGCCATTCGAGCGGCGTGGGCGGCCTCGGCCTCGGCGATGACGGCCTCGTGCCAGGCATCGAGTTCCTCCTCCGACGGCCCGTCCGCGAGCGCGATGGCGACCGCGATCGCCGCCTCGTCCACTTCGGGGACCTCGGGTGGGTCGATGGTGGCCGGGTCGATCCCGGGCGGGGCAGGCACCCTCTGGGGCCGTCCCTCGTCGGCCGCCATGGCGTGGTCCCACAGGTCGGCTGGCGGCGCGTCGCCGGGCTGCATGAAGAACCATGTCGGCAGGTCCGGCTCCGAGGCATGGACCCGGGTGGCGGCAGGCACGACCGGGACCGGTCCGGCGACAAGGGGCCGGCGCGGCGGCAGGCCCACGGAGGGGACCGTGGCGAGGTCGATGGGGGTCGCCTCGTCGGGGTCGGTGTCCGGGTCGAACCCGTCATCGAACCCGTCCTCGACGAATCGGGTCCGCGTACCGTCGATGCGGTGCGTGGCGACCGTGCGTCCAACCGTCTCGTCGGGGGAGCCTCCGGTCAGCAGCGCAAGCTCGTCCGCGAGGGCCTCCCGGTCGTCGTCGGAGAGGCGCGAGACGCCCATCGCGAGTCCCCCAAGCGGCGGTTGACTGGTGGAGATGCGGACTTTGGCAGGGCGGATGAGCCTTCTCACGGGGGACCTCCTGATCATCGGGGTGAAGTCGGTGTCGGGGTGACGGCTCGACGCAGGACGCTCCCCCTGGTCTGGGGCGGACAGTTCGTTCGACAGCGGCGTGAAGTTTTTCGCAGGGTGTCGCGTGCGCAATCAAGGCCGCATTTGGCTGACATGGCCGTTTTCCGCTCAAGTCGAGGGGCCGACTCGCCGACCCTCGGCCCCATGGACGTCCACATTTCATCAAGCGCGACCCGCGCCCGAGTCTCTGCCCCGACGCGTTCCCCTGTCTCGCCAGGCGACCTCGAGGCCATCCTGCGCGCGCGGCTCTCGCGGGCTTCATCCGAGCGCCCCCAGGCCAAGGCCGAGGAGCCGGGCGAAGGTTCGGGTGACGTTATCCTCGAGTCTCTCGAGGCGCGCATCTCCTCCGCCGAGCTCACGCCGCAGCAAAAGGACATGGCGCGGCGCATGGTCGCGACGTCCGTCAAGACGCTCGACGATCCGAAGCAGACGCCGAAGGTTGTCGGCGCCATCCACGCCCTGATCGCGGCTTGGGAAGAGGCCAACCGCGGGAAGAAGCTCGAGCAGGAGGACCCGTCGGAGGTCAAGCGGATCACGGACTATCTCGCGGACTACGCGGAGGCGGAGCAGGCGGCCTCGGAAGCGGCGCAGGCGGGCCTCGAGAGTCAGTCAGCCGCGAAACGCCCGGGGTCGTCGACACCGGGTTTGCAACATTCCCCGGAGCCCGGTCCGACGGTCGGGGCGCGGCTCGACGTGGTCGTCTGACGCGCGACCGCCATCTCGCGGCGGGCCTTCGTGTCCGTGTGTCGCGTGCCGTCCCCCTTGCGGGCTGGCGCGGGCTGGCGCGACCGCGGTTGACGCGGCGGGCTGCGGTTCCTATAGAGGCGGCCTCGCAGCGGCCCACGGTCGCGCGCGGAAGGCAGAGGCAGCCGTGGGTGGAATCATCACGTTCGGAGACGACGGCGCAGTGCGCCAGGGCTATCTCGCGCGAGCCGCGCGGGCGGATGCGCCAGCTGTCATCGTGCTCCAGGAGTGGTGGGGGCTCGTCGACCACGTGAAGGACGTGTGCGACCGCTTCGCTGCAGCCGGCTTCCACGCACTCGCCCCCGACATCTACGCGGGGCGCGCCACGACGAAGCCCGATGAGGCTGGCAAGCTGATGATGGCGCTCGACATTGCGGCGACCGAGCGCACGCTGCGGCTCGCCGTCGGGCGGCTGCTTCAGGAGCCGGGTTGCCGAGTCGCGAAGGTCGGCGCGGTCGGATTCTGCATGGGCGGGCAGCTGGCGCTGTACGCGGCGACCGAGAACCCCGCCATCGGGGCCGTTGTCGACTTCTACGGCATCCACCCGAACGTCGCTGTCGACTTCGCGAAGCTCGAGGCGCCTGTCCTCGGCTTCTTCGCCGAACACGACGCCTTCGTCGACGCCCGCGCTGTCATCGGTCTGATGCGCGCGATGGCCGACGCGGGCAAGCGTCTCGAGATCCACCGACTCCTCGACGCGCGCCACGCCTTCTTCAACGACACCCGCCCCGAGGTCTTCCACGCGGAGCACGCGGCGGCGGCCTGGCATCGGACGCTCGCGTTCCTCAGCGCCAACCTCGCCTGACTCTGAAACCCAGCCATTGCCTCCCACGACGGATTCGCCATGCACGCTCTCGCCGCCCGTGAAGCCCTCGAACGATTCATCCAGACCGTCCCGTCCGGCCTCGCGAGCGACCCCGTGCTGCGCGCCGCGGGTGCGGTCCGGGCCCGCTTCGCTACCGTCGTCGATGCGCGCGGTGAGCGCCCGGCGGCTGCGCTGTTCGCCGACCACAACCTCGCGGTCCTCATCGCCGAGGCGGCTGGGGTCGTGGAGGCGACGCCAGGGCGCGACCTCGCGGACGCGCTCGCGGAGCTCTGCTTCGCGGTGCGACGGCGGCTTCAGGACGCGCTCGCGCACGACCCGGATGACCTGGTGCTCGCGCTGGCGCTGGCGCACGGGCTGACGCTTGTCGTGCGGCGCCCGCAGCTGCGATTCGAGGCGCGCGTCGCCGAGGACGTGGGTGCCGTGGCGGCGGCTCTCGAGCGGCCCCACGCGGGGCCGAGGCTCGCGCATGCGGCCGTGGCAGCTCTCGTCGCGGTCAGCCAGAGCCGGGACGAGGCCGTCGCGAAGACGGGCGAGCCGCTCATCGCGCCGTTGCGGGCCGCGCTCGAGCGGGTCTCGGCACGCCTGCCCGACCACCCCGAGCTGGCGCTCGACCGGGTGCGGCTCGCGCTGCAGGACGCCGCCCGGCATGAACAGGCCTCCTCGGCGCTCCC
>SYAK01000555.1 GCA_005788935.1 Pseudomonadota bacterium | reverse complement strand
TCCTCGAATTCTTTTGCAACTTAGATACCATGGCCTCTATTTGTGTTCTCTCCAGGCTTTATAATCCAAATATTTTTAGATGGAGCAGGTGATTAATAATACCCCCGCGCGGGGCGGCGAGCGCAGGCCAGAGGCCCTCGGCGAGGGTGCGGAGGGCGCCGGGGGTGCACGGCGGCGGGACCCGGAGGGCGAGGCCGAGGCCGAAGGCGCCAGCCTCAAGCGTCGGGGTCGGACGCGCGGCGTCGAGCGCGAAGGCGTCGGAAGCCGCCTCAGCGAGGCGCAGGCGGGCTCCCCAGACCTCCATCAGCGCCGACGCGGCACTGTCCGAGGCAGGGGTGAGCGTGCCGAAGAGGGCGATCCGGGCTGGCTCCCAGCCTTGGCGAGCCTCCCCGGGGGCGTCACGACAGCCGACGAGCCCCATCAGCCCCGCGAACGCGGCCATCGCGGGTCCGAGGCCCAGCCGCGAGGCGTGCGCGCCCCCGAACAACGCGAGTCCCGCGCGGCGCGTCATGACCCTTCAGCCATCGCAACGGCGCCATCCTGACGCACAAAGCAGGCGAGGGTCTCGATGTGGTGCGTCTGCGGGAAGAGGTCAACGGGCTGAAGCGGCCCCTCGAGGGCATAGCCGAGGCGGGCGAGGACGGGCAGGTCGCGGGCGAGCGAGGCCGGGTTGCACGAGACGTAGACGAGCAGGCGGGCGCCAAGGGCCGCGAGGTGCTGCGAGGCCTGCGGCATCAGTCCAGCGCGCGGCGGGTCAACGATAACGGCATCCATATCATGAAAATAACGCGAGAGCGACGCATCACTCAGCACCGCGCCGACGTCGCCCGCGAGGAAGGTCGCGTTTTCGATACCGTTCCGGGCCGCGTTGGCCTGCGCGTCGGCGACGGCCTCGGGGACGAGCTCGACGCCGACGAGGCGCGCGACGACGCCCGCGAGCGCGAGCCCGAGGGTCCCGGTCCCGCAGTAGAGGTCGGCGAGGTTCAGCCCGCGCCCGAGCTCCACTGCTTCAGCCGCGAGGCGCTCGCCGATGCGCCCGATGAGGCGCTCGGCCTGCCGCGGGTGGGGCTGGAAGAAGGCCTGCGGCGAGACATGCAGTGACAGCGGCGGGCCGTTCGGGCGCGCGAGGTCCTCTGGCAGCCATCCCTGCCCTTCAAGACAGACGCTCGTCCGCGTCGTCGGGCTCCCACGCGCCGCCCGCCGTCGCGTCCAGAGGACCCCGACGACCTGCGGAAGGGCGGCCGCGACCGCCGCCAGGGACCGCGCCACGGCCTCGGGGGCCTCGGTCCCGTCACGCGTCGCGACCGCGTCGACGTCTGCCGTCGTCAGCTCGACGAGGCGCCACGGGGCCTCGGCGAGGCCGGCCGCGTCATCGACGCCTGTGGCGCCCGCACGCCGGCTCTCGCGGATGGACAGCGTCTCGAGCCAGCCCGTCTGGTCGCGATCGTCGCGCGCCCGCAGCCCGAGCCCGCGAGCGGCCTCGCGGACCGCCTCGGTGATGGCGAAGGCGCCGTCCGAGAGCATGAGGCAGGTCGCGAGCGGCAGGACCTCCCAGCGGTGGCCGCGTGGGTGGAGGCCGAGGACGAGCTCGGCGTCCGCGTCCCCGCGCCCTCCGCTCCGCCCGAAGCTGAACTCCATCTTGTGGCGGTGGCGGAAGCGCACGTCGGCACCCATCGGCTCGGCCACCTCGACCGCGACGCCGGCCTCTGCGAGCTCGCCCGTGACACGCCCCCGCTTGGCCGCGAGCTGTGCGGGATACACGAGGCCCTGCAGCGTGCAGCCGCCACAGGCCGTCGCGTGAGGACACGGCGGGGACACGCGGTCTGGCGAGGGCGTCAGGAGCCGGATGACTCGCCCCGAGACCACGCCGCCCCCGCGGGCCGTGACCTCGGCCTCGACCTCGTCGCCCGGCAGCCCGCCGCGGACCGCCACGCGCGCCGAGACCGCCGTCTTGCCTCGGTCGAGCAACCCCTCGAGCTGCCCTGTCGCGACGCCGTCCGCGTCGACCCCGTCGAGCCACAGCCGCACGACATCCCCGCGCCGCGGCAGCCGCCCGTCGATCCGCGTCATCACCGCGACCGACCCCATCACCGCATCGTCTGCCTGCTCCATGTTGCCTCCCGCGCGCGCCTTCCCTCTGTCACGGCGAGGCCCTCGACGGCAACAACCGCGTGGCGAGACTCGCCCGTGCCCCCCGAGAACTCATGCCCTCGGACGCCGGTGCTCGGCGTAGCAGCGCAGCACGTGGGCGCCAGCCCGGGTCGCGCGGAGGGAGGCCACGAGGTCGAGGAAGGCGGGCGGCAGGGTCTCGCGCGGCGGCCACCCGAGCGGATGCCCCTCGGGGAGCAGCAGCGGGCCCGCGAGGCTCGCGAAGGTCAGGTCGGCCGCGCCGAAGACCTCCCCCGTGAGCCACGGCTGCCCCTAAAGGCGAGCGTCGATGGCCACGAAGGTCTCGCGCACGCGCGCCTCCGAGCGGGCCGCCCGGGCCGCGTCGATCCCGAGGCCGCGCTTCAGCATCGCGACCGCGAGCGGACGCGTCAGCTTCATCGCGCGCCGCTCCCAGGCGGGGACTGGCGCCGAGGCGAGCACCGCGTCAAGCGCCGCGCGAGCCTCGAGCAGTTGGAAATAGGCCACGCGACGGCTCTGAGGGCCGAAGCGCTCGTCAAGCTCGTCCTCGAGCGCGAGGACCGCACGGCGGGCCTCCGGGGCTTCCGGATAGAGGGCGCAAGCCCGGTCGGCGAAGGCGAGGATGTCGCTCGAGTCGGTCAGGACGCGTGACGGGGTCACGAGGGCTGGGACAGTCGTCGCGCCGACCGCGCGCGTGCCGCGGCGCGACAGGAGCGGCAGGTGTCCCTCTTCAACATAGGCAATACCCGCCACATCGAGCGCCCAGCGGGCCTTCTCGCAGTAGTGGGAGAACGGGATGGTGATGAACCGCAGCATGAGGCCGCCTCCGGTTGCAGTCGTGGTCATCGGACGAGGACGCGATCGGAGGCGCCGCGGCCAAAGGTCTCGGGCGCGTACATCTCCTCAGCCTTGGGAGCCGGGGCGAGGAAGCTGCCCGGCGTCGTGGCGCGAGCGAGGTAGGTGTAGCGATGGACGCCCTCGGGCAGCAGCGCCGCGAAGGCCTCGGCCCGCTCGTCGCGCAGGTTGTCGTGTTCGTACCATGGACCGTGAAACGACCGCCAGCCGCGGCGCCAGCCCGATCCGGGGGCGTCGGCGGTCGCACGTCCGGCCTCGGGCGCAGCCTGGGTCCCGCGCAGCTCCGGATTCAGGGGTTCGAGGCCTGCTGGCAGGGGGTCCACGAGGGCGACGTGGTAGCGGCGGTCCTCGGTGTGCATCAGCACCTTGACGCGGACGCGCGCGCCCGCCCGGAAGACCCAGCGCCCGTCGGCCTCCCGGGTCACGTCTCCGGGAGCGTCGACCGCCTCGTAGGTGCGCTCGACGTGGAAGCCATGGTCGGCGGGCGCCTGCGTCAGCGACGCCGGGGCGTAGCGCAGGCCGACGCGGTAGTACAGGCGCCCGGCGCCCTCCTTGCCAAGCGTCAGGTCGGTTGCGCCAGCCGCCGCGAGGTCGGCCATCGGGACGTGGATGGCGTGGCGCTCGGTCGTCCGACCGCGGAAGGCGTGCTCGCCGGCGAACCGTTCGCCAAGCCAGGCGCGCGCGATGAAGGACGGCGGGGTCGCCTCGTAAGCTCTGAAATACCGATTGAGCGCAAGGAGAACCCAGCTGCTCTCCTGCGTGCTCTGCCACGTGCCGCGCGTGCGGTGCGCGAGGAGCCCACGGACGAGCTTCGGGATGAGGTCCGAGTCGGGCTGGTCGGCGATGAGCCCCTCGAGCAGCAGCGCGTCGACGCGACGCTCCGAGTGCAGGAGAAGCCACGCCCCGTCTTGCCAGCGGGTCGTGAAGTGGGCCGCGCCCGCCGTCTCGGACACCCGGTTCAGCAGCGCGCGACGCACCGGCGCGATGACTGAGGGCTCATTCAGCGCCGACAGGATGGGGTACAGCCAGCCAATGAGCTCGAGGTTGGCCTGCTCCGGCCCGCCGTCCGCCGCGAGCAGAGCCTGCGCGCGGGCCGAGAGCTCGGCGCGCGAACCCGAGCTCCCGTCACGGCCGGCGGCTTCGCGCTGGCGGACGTAGAGGGCGAAGGCCTCGAGGCCACGCGAGACCGCCGGCCCGTAGCGGTCCTCTGGAAGATGCTTCCGAATGTTTTTCAGGTATCCGAGCGCGCGTTCGAGCATCGGCCCCGGCACCGTGTAGCCCGCGTCTCGGACCCGGACGAGGGCGTGCGCGACGTGGGCCGTCAGGAAGGGCCACGTCTCGCCGTCACGGCGCCAGAACGCGAAGCCGCCGTCACGGCCCTGCAGCGTCCCGAGGCGCGCAAGGTCGGTCGACACGCTCGACGCAAGCGCCTCACCAGACGGCAGGCCAGCCGCCCGGAAGGCGGCGAGGACGTCTCTCAGCGCCGCGAGCGACATCATGCGCGAGGCGATCTGCTCGGCGCACCCGTACGGATAGGTCGCGAGCTGGAGGACGGCGTCCGTCAACGCCTGCAGCTGCGTCGAGGACGTCTCGATGTCGAGGCCTCCGAAGCCCGGCAGGACGTCGTCGGGCGCCCGGACCGGCTGGCGGACATCGGCCTGGTCGAGCTCACCGTAGGTCGCGAAGGCCTCGGTCGTGGCGGGCGTCCAGACTGGCAGGCTGACCTCGGCCGCGTCCTGCCAGCGGCCGCTCGTGACGCCGACCTGAAGGCGCGCGACGCCGGCCGAGGCGGCCGCGACGGGCACGCGCACCTCGACGCGGTCGTTTGGCGGAACGGTCACCGCGCGACCAGGTGGGCCCTCGACGTTGGCGTTCGCGGCGCGGACGACGAGCGCGACCGGCAGCGGGGCGTCGGTCTGGTTCTGGACCGTGACAGGCAGCTCGAAGCGGTCGCTGTAGTTCAGAAAGCGCGGGGCGGAGACCCGCACCATCAGGGGCAGCCGCGCGGTGATGGCGGCCTCGCCCCGACCGAACAGGCGGGCGCCCGCGAGGGCGAAGGCCACCACGCGGTAGCGCGTCAGGGTGTCGGGCAGGGTCACTGGCACGCTGACGCGCCCCTCTGCGTCGGTCGTGACCGCGGGCGCGAAGACGGCGAGCGGGTTGAAGTCCGAGCGGACCTCGATGGCGGCGGGACCCGAGGACGCCCCGTCGCCGCTCGCGAAGGCATCGTCGAGCGGGCTCGGCTCGGCGGAGCTGGCGTTCAGCTCGACGCGCCTCGGGGCGGCGGCGGACTTGGGCGAGGGCTTGCCCCCTGTCGCAGCGCCCTCGCGCTCGGGGACCTCGCCGTCGCGGCTCCTGGGTTCGGTGGCGAGGAGGAGGTCCGCGCGCGAGTGGGCAGCCGTGAGGCGGCCTTCACGGGTCTGGTAGAAGGCGAGGACCGGGTCGGGGTGCTGGTGGCCCGAGAGGGCGAGGACCGCCTCGTCGACGACGAGGACAGCGACCTCCGTGCCCGCGACGGGGCGGCCCGCGTGGTCGCGGACGGTCACGGCGATGCTGGTGCGTGCGCCGGGCTCGAGGCGGTCGGCGGCGGGGGTGACTCTCACGGCGAGGCGGCGGGTGGTGGTCGCGACGTCGAGCCCGACGACAGCGCTCGCGAAGGCGGGCTGACGTGGCGGGCGGGTCGCGGTGGTCGAGGTCGACTCGCCGGGCGCGGGCTCGCGCGGGCGAGATCCGTTGACCTGGACCCGCACGACGACGCCCGGGACCATCCAGTCGGCGACCGGGACGCGAAGCGTCGCCGAGCCCTTGGGCAGGTCGAGCGGGATCGTCTCGGCGACGTCACCGCGGATGACGAGGGCCACGCCAGTGGCGGGAGAAAACGGCGCCTGGACCAGGATTTCGGCGGTCTCGCCCGGCTCCCAGACGCGGCGGGTCGGGACGAGCGTGACCCGCTCCTCAGCGAGGCCGCGGTCGAGCGGCTGCATGCCGCCCGGGACCCAGACCGTGAGCTCGCTCTCATGCGGCCGCCCACGCGCGTCGACGACCCGCCCGACGATGCGATAACGGCCGCCTTCGCGCGGGGCGTGGCGACACGTGACGGGCTCGGCGGCCGACGTCACGGCGCAGGTCTCGGCGTCGGCTTCGACCTCGACGTAACGCCCGCGCGGGCCGCGACGCCAGTCGAGGCGGGCGAAGCGCACGGTCAGCGGGCGGCCAGCCACCCGGCCCCCCGAGAGGTCGGTGGCGACCGCATCGACCGCGATCGGCGCCCCGGGCTCGGTGAAGAGGCTGGCGGTCCGGAGGCCGACGAGGGTCTCGGACGGATGGACGAGCAGGGTCGCGGTGGTGGACCAGGTCTGGCGGTTGACGTCAGCGACCGTCGCCTCGGCCGAGACGAGGACCGGGCGCGGTGGATGAACGCGCAGGAAATCGAGCCCGAGCACGTGCGCGCCCGTCGCGTCGGTCTGTCCCGCGAGCGTCTGGGGCGGCGCGTTCCAGTCACCCGGGGGGGCGACGCCCCACCACGGGACCCAGCGGCCGAAGGTGAAGTCGCCCGCGTTCGGCGGCGTGAAGCTCGCCATGCGCGCCCGGGCCGTCCAGGTGACCGGCGCGCCCGCGAGCGGGCCACCCGCGAAATAGCCCGCGCGGAGGTGGACCGTGCCGCCCTGACCGACGAGGTGCGGCCCCTCGCTGGCACTCGCTGCGACCTCGAACTCGGGACGACGGAACTCCTTGATCTCGAACCCGTGAATCCACGCGGCCCGGTCGACCTTCGCGTCGGTCGCGAGCTCGAGGCGCGCGAACCCGAGGTTCGGGGTGGGGGGCAGCGTGAACTGCAGGTCAAACGTGCCGAGCGCCGAGATGGGCCCGTCACCCTTGGCGATTTCGTGGTGTCGACTGTCGAGCGCACGCCACCGGACGCGCGTCAGCGGCCCGGCCGGCAAGAGCCCGAGGTCCCCGCGCGGCCCCTTCTCGATGAGACGCAGGGCGCCCTTCAGCGACACCGTCTCGCCCGGCCGGTAGAGGTGGCGGTCGGTGAAGGTCAGCCAGCGCAGCGTGTCGACGTCCGGGCGGCGTTGCCAGCGCCGTTCGCCGTCCCAGTCCGCGGACCCGTCCGCGAGGATCGCCACGTCCGCGCCATCGGTCGCGACGACGAGCGCGTGTCGGTCGCCCGAGGCGGGCAGCGGGAGACGCGCGAGCCCACGCGCGTCAGACTTGACAGCATTCCCATTCATACCCGGGAGCAGGGCGAGCCCGACCCCCGCCGCGGGCGTCCCGTCGGTGAGCCGCGTCGCCCACGCGACGAGGGCCTCACCGTCCCAGAAGGCGTCGAGACCGAGACGCGTCGACTGCACCCACGTGGCTGACGTCAGGCGCTGCCGCTCCCACCGGTCCGTCGACGGGGCGGAGACGACCGCGATGACGTGGCCGAGGTCGCCGTCGAGGGCTCCCGACAGGTCGACCTCGACCGGGTGAAGCGTCTCTGGCGGGGCGTGGGTCGCGAGGGTCGTCATGACAACCTCTCGACCGGGCGGCGGCTTGAGCCCTTCGTCCGACCCGCGCGCGCCGCGCCATTCCTGCCATGCGGCCCAGTCGGCGGGGGTCACCTTGTGAAGCCGCACCTCGAGCTCGGGCAGGTTCCGGACCTGGACCGTCAGCGAGCGCCGTGCGGTCCCGGGCTCGAGGACCGTCATCGCGGCCGGAGGGCCACGAAGCTCGGGCACGCCCGCCTCGACCGACCACGTGAACGGCCCCGACGCCGCGAGGGTTTGCCCGTGGACGTCGGCCAGACCGGCGGCGAGACGCACCGTGTAGGTCGTGCGTCCCGTCGTGCGCCCCGAGATGCGCAGGCTGGACCCGAAGACGTCGACCGAGAGGCCGGGCAGCGCGGGCTCGACCGTGACAAGGCCCGGGTCAAGGCGGTCGGGGTCGAGCGGGTTCGTCAGCGCGACGAGGAAGGGCATCCCCGGCTTGCAGTCACGGCCCCAGCCACAGCCGGCCGAGCGCACCTTCAACGCGCCGTAGGTCCGGAACGCGAAGGTCTGCGCCTCGGTCGTGAGGCGCGGCCCCTCGGCCGACGGGAAGCCCGGAGGGACGACGATCGTGACCTTCGCGTCCGTGGGCAGCGGACTCACGGCCTTGAACGTCAGGACACGGGCGTCCTCGGCCGCGCGCTCGGCGGGGCCTGCCGTGGCCCCCCTCCGAGACGTCCGCTCGGCCTCACGTTCGGCCGCCGTCAGCGAGCGCACCTCGATCCGCCGGCTCGCGAGGGCGCCGAGCAGCCCGTCTCCGCCGACCGAGACGACGAGCTGCGCGAGCGTGGCCGGGTCGACGCGCTGGTCGAAGACGAGCCGCAAGACCGGGTCGGTCGTCACCCCGTCGCCCGACGGCTCGGACGAAATCGCCCGCGGTGGCGGCGTCTGGAAGGTGAAGGCCCGCGCTTCGGGGAGCGGCTGCCCGAGCGCGTCCTTCAACCCGGGCTGGAGCGACACCGTGAAGGTCGTCGCCATGGGCGCGCGGCCCGCCGGGTCAAAGAGCAGCGTCTTCGCCCCGACCCAGCGCCAGACACCGTCGATGGCCGGCGTCAGCGTGGCCGGAACCCCACCGCTCGCGAGGGCGTCGTGCGAGGTGACAGCAACCATCGGCGTGGCGAAGGTGAGCGTGACGCGCGGGGCGAACGGCACGTCACCGTCGGGCTGCCAGCGCAGGAGCCCGGGCGCAGACGCGGGGGACGCGGCTGGGGCGGCGATGGTCGGAAGTGGCGGGAAGGCGGTCGTGACAGCCACCCCCGTGCGCGGCGGCGGGCGGCTTGCGTCGCGCAGCGCAGCCGCCTGCACATCGGTCGCGGCGGCTGCGAGGGCTGGCAGACGGGCCATCAACGCGGTCGCCTCGGCCTCGGGAAGCAGCGTCGACGACGCCGGGGGGGACGCTGTCGCGGAGAGGTCCGGTTCGGGTTCACCTCGGCGCAGCGCGAAGTCGAAGCCGGGCTCCGGCTCGGCGGACGCGACCGCATCCGACGTCCGAGCGGAGGGGCCTTGGTCGGCGACGGGGTCGGGAGCGACCGCGGACTCCGCGTCCGGGCTCGCCGCGTGGCCACAGGCCGCCATGGCCATCGCGAACGCGAACGCTATCGAGATCGACATATGCAATGCGTTACGCGGCGATCGCATCGCCCCTCCCCCGTTCGGCCCTGTGGCGCCCATCGAAGACGACGCTACACCGGGCCGCCGCGCTCTGTCACCCCGAGGCACCCCGAGGCACCCCGAGGCACCCCGAGGCACCCCGAGGCACCCCGAGGAGACGACCGCGGCCCGCCGCCGTTCCCGACCGAGCCGCCGCCCCGCACACGCCCCGGCTCAAACAGCGGCCGTCGCTGGACGGGAGGCCCGCTTTCCGACACGATGCGACCGGCTGCGGGCGTGGCGCCTGCCGCCCGGTCCCCCGCAGCCAGAGACCGCCATGTCCTTTGCCCGCGCCGTCGTGCACCGCCTTCGCGCCAAACCCCTCGCGCAGAACGCGCCCTACGCGCTCGGCCGCTTCGCCACCGTCCGTCAGATCTATGCGGCGGCCCTCCGGACAGGCCAGCGCGTCGGTGCCGTGCCCGGCCTCGCCGCGGTCCGCGGCCCCACCCGCTTCCCCGACCTCGATCCCGCCACCGCCGCCGCCGCGATCGCCCGCGACTCGGCCTGCTTCGACCTCCGCCTGCCAGAGGCCGACGTCCGCGCGCTTGCGACCCTCGCCGACGCCCGCCCGCTTCGGCAATGGCAGACCGAGCGCCTCTTCCGACGTGCCGACGTCGTGGCTGGCCGCCTGCCAGATGGCGCCGCAGCCGTCCTCGCCGACGTCGACGAAGCCCACCTCGCTCCCGTGGTGCAGGCCGTCGCCCGCGATCCACGGCTGCTCGAGATTGTATCCTCGGCGCTCGGGTACCGCCCGGTCGGCTGTGACCCGCGCATCCTCGTGAGCTTCGCGGGCGACTACGGCGACGACGAGCGGCGAGCAGTCGGGCAGACCTTCGAATATCACTTCGATGTGCACAGCTGGAGCTTCATTTACGTCAACATCTACCTCGTCGAGGTCGACGCTGACGCGGGCGCCCACGTCATGGTGCTCGGCACCCACCGCGACAAGCCGCTCGCCTGGCTCCTCGGCTCGGCCAAACAACCCGATGACGCGATCGAGGCCCACTACGGGCCCGACCGCATCCGAACGTTGACGGGGCCCGCTGGGACCGGCTTCATCCAGGACAGCTCGTGCTACCACAAGGTCCTGGCGCCCACGCGCCGCGACCGCGTGATGCTTCACCTGCGCTATTACTGAGGCTCGCCCGTAACACGATGCCGCTTCCGAGCCACCAGCTCCACCCCCGCATGGCGCCCGCGTCACGGCTCTTCGCCGGGACCGCCTCGCTCGGCGGGCGCGTGCCAGCCCGCGAAGGCCTCCGTGCCCTCGACCTCGCGCGCGAGCTCGGCGTGACCGGCCTCGACACGGCGCGCAGCTATGGCTTCGGCGAGGCCGAGGCGCTCATCGGGCGCCACCTGACACGCCACGCCCATGTCCGCGACACCCTCGTCCTCGCGACGAAGGCCGGCATCGCGCCGAGCCCGGCCCCGCGCGGCATGGACCTCCTCGCCCCCGCAGGCCGCCTCGCCGAGCACACCCTCGCCGCCCTCCCCGCCCCGCTCGCCGCCGCGCTGAGGACCGCCCGAGCGGGCCTCGCCCGCAGCCTGACCCGCCCGAGAGACCCCACGGCACACGAGCCCGCGCTGCCGCCGCCCGAGGTCCTCGAGACGTCGCTGCTCGCCTCGCTGTGCGCCCTCCGCACCGACCGCGTCGACATCTTCCTCGCCCACCGCTGCCCCGCAACGCCTGCCGCCTACGACGACTTTGCGTCGATGTGCGAGCGGCAGGTCACGGCCGGGCGCGTGCTGCTCTGGGGGATCTGCGGGACCCCCGCCACCATCGCCGCGGTGAGCCGCCACGCACCCCCGCCCGTCGTCCAGATGCCAGCTTCGGCGCTCGCGCCTGGCGCTTCGCCGCTCGCGACGGCCTTCACGATGCTCTACCAGCCCTTCGGCGGCCCCGAGGGGGTGAGCCGCCTCGACGCGGTCGCCCCACCGTCGCTGCACGGGGCCGACCGCCGTCGCTGGCTCGCCGAGGTCGCCCTCCGCCTCGCCTCCGAGGCTGCCTCCCGAGCCCCACACGCGCTCGTCTGCGCGATGAACCGCCCCGACCACGTCGCAACGAATGTCGCGGCCCTCGACGCGCCCTGGCTGTCAGCCGCGTCGATCGCCGCGATCGGCCGCCGCCTCCGAGAGACCGCATGAACCACTGGCCTTTCCTGACCCGCCTCCGCACGCTCGCCCGCAAGTCCGGCCTCATCCGGGCCCTCGACCCGCTGCGGGCCCGCCTGTCGCGCGGCTACGAGGCCCGCTTCGGCGGCGCGCTGCTCGGCGCCGTGAAGCCGGGCGACACCGTCTGGGACATCGGCGCCAACGTCGGCCTCTACACCGAACAGTTCGCGACCGCCGCGGGCCGCTTCGGCGCGGTCGTCGCCTTCGAGCCGACGCCCGCCTGCTTTGGCGCGCTCGAGGCCCGCTGCGGCCAACTCCCCGGGGTGCACCTGCGACAGGAGGCCCTTGGCGCGGCCGACGGCGAGGTCGCGATGGCGCTCGCCGACGACCCGCTCGGCGCCACCCACTCCCTCGTGGACGCGGCCACGGGCGGCGTCGCGACGGTCAGCGTCCCGATGGTGACGGGCGACGGGCTCGTGGCGCGCGGCCTCGTCCCGCCCCCGACGATCGTCAAGATCGACGTCGCAGGCTTCGAGGCCGAGGTCGTCGCGGGCATGGCGTCGGTCCTCGCGCGCCCTGCCTGCCGCGCGGTCTTCATCGAGGTCCACTTCGCGCTGCTCGCGAAAAAGGGGACGCCCGAGGCCCCAGCCGAGCTCGTG
>SYAK01000554.1 GCA_005788935.1 Pseudomonadota bacterium | reverse complement strand
GGCGTCGTGCCGGGCTGGGAACGCCCGGAGGTGCACGCCTCCTCAGGGAGCTCGGCCTCACAGCGGCCAGGCGCTCGGGCGCGGACGATCAGCTCGCGCAGAACGGCGGTCTCGGGATCGAGGACGTCGAAGCGCTTGCCGCCGCCGTGGCTGACGGTGGCGGTCGGTTTCTGCCAGAACAGGTCGGCCGCATCTCCGAGAATGCCAAGAAATGAATTCACAGCAACGCGGTTCGCATCAACCGACTCCGGTGTGCCGAACGGCCCGAGCCGGTAGCGTGTGGTGCGGGCGAGCCCGGTCTCCTGATGACAGGCGGCGCACTCGGCCTCGAGCAAGGGCGCCGCGCGCAGGGCGAAAAACGCGCGATCATCGATGCAGTCCCCCGGCTCAGTCGCATCGGGGTCCGACCACGCGGCGTCCTCGGGCGCTGTCCCATCCTCGGGGGCCAGGGCGTCTTCGGCTCCCACGCCGTCCGGGGTCGCGTCGGCGGGGGTCGGAGCGTCCTCGGGTTCCGCTCCAGTGGCGTCCACGGTTGCGTCGTCGGGCGCCAGAGCGTCAGGCGGGACATCACCTCCCGGACCGTCGGACGACGGTTCGACGTCATCTCCGAGGTCGGGCGCGCTGACGTCGGCCACGACCTCGGGCACCGCCGCCGCGTCGTCGGGCTGGGCCGGAGGCGCCTCACCGCCGCAGGCCGCGACCATGGCGCATATTGCTATGACATTGGGACGTATTCTCATGGGCCCTCCGTCCCCTCGACCGCCATGTCGAGCACCCCGAGGCCGCCCGTCCCGGCCGTCGTGCGCTGCCACGTGAAGCCTCCATCGTGGGAGCGGTGCATCGCGTGACCACCCCAGCCCAGCAGCGTCCGCCCGAAGCCGACCCTCGGGACGACCCCGCCCGCGGCGTTGACGCGCGTCCAGCCAACACCGTCGGCGCTGACATAGGTCGCAGCGCCGTCACCCGCGTAAAAGCGCCCACCCGCAAAGGCGACCCCTTGGAACATCCCGGCCCCCGAAATGCGTTGCGCGAGCCACGTGACCGCTCCGTCGCGACTGGCCGCGACCGCCCCGTTCTCGCCCGCAAGCACGAAGACCCCGCCGCCCCAGGCGCTCGCCCGGAGTCCGTCGACGCCCGCGGTCGCGACCCGCTCCCAGTTCGCGCCGTCGGTGGTCGTCACGACGGTCCCGGCGTCGCCCCCGCCCACGAAGACGCCTCCCCCGAAGACCATCGTCCGGATGTGGCGTGGGGCTGCGTTCGTGCCCTGCGTCCACGCGGCGCCATTGAGCGAGACGAGCGGCACCCCGCCCGCCGCCACGAAGCGCCCGTTCCCGTAGGCACAGTCGGCGAGCCACGGGCCTGGCTGTTCGTAGTCCCGCCACGTGACGCCGTCATCCGAGACCCAGCTGACGGATTCGCCGTTGCCGCCGACACCGACGAAGCGCCCAGCCCCCCAGCAGGCTCCGCGGATGAGGTCGCGGGTGTGCGCGACGGTCGTGGCCCACCCCTCGAAGGTGAAGCTGTCCCCGTAGTTGGCCGAGGCGACGCGGTAGCCACCGTCACCGACCCCGACCACCCGAAGCGGCGGACCGCTCTCCCCGACGAGGTCGACACGCAGCGGTGAGCGAGGGCCGTCATGCGGCAGCGACAGGGCTCCGTCCTGGACACCCTCCTCGCCGCCGGGCTGCCACGAGACGACCAGAGACACCGCGCCGCGCGCCGGCACCGCGACGGGCGGCAAGGTGTCGAGCGCGAACGCAGTCCCCGCGAGCCACGTCTCCGGGTGGCCAAGCAGGCGGATGGGCCGATCGCAGGGATTTCCGAGGGTCAGCGAGACCAGGCGGGCCTCTCCGAGGGCTGGCGAGAGGCCGAGATCGACCACGGCGTCGGTCGCCGCGTCGTCGACGTCGAGCCTCACGCCGTCGACCTCGACCGAGAGCCCCGGGCAGCCGGGGTCAGGCCCCGTGCCAGCCCCGGGGAGGTCCCAGTCGTCGCCGCGGCCGTCGTCGGTCGTGAGGGAAGGATCGGGGCGGTCGAACCCCTCCTGCGCCATGGCCGACAGGGCCTGGGTGGCGAGCACGCTCAGGACAAGCTGCCAGCGCGATCCGTCGACCGAACGAAAGAGGCCGTTGTTGCCCTCGAAGCGCCGGACGCCATAGAAGAATCCGTTAAAGGCACCGAGCAGCACGTAGGACTCCCACGGTCCGGTCTCAAGGACGCTCTCCCAGCTGAGGGCGTCCTGCGAGCGCCACATCGGGCGCGCGTCGTTGTTGTGACCCGTGGCGAGGAAGATGTGTCCGTTCCAGGCGACCGTGCTCATGCGGGCCCAGCGCGAGGGGGCCCAGACCTGATCGGCCCACGCGACCCCGTCGGAGCTCGTCGAGATGACGAAGTTGTCCGCCCCGCCGACCGCGACGAAGCGGCCGTTGGCATGGATGATCGACGCGTACTCGTTCTGGACCGCGTGCGGGTGCTCCTCGGTCCAGCTGCGCCCGTCGCGACTGATGGCGCGCCGTCCGACACGCCCGACGCCGACGATCTTCTCGCCGTCGGTGGCGAGCGCGTTGATGAACGGGGTCCAGGTCATCGCCTCGTGGATGACGACGCGCCCATCCTCGGACCACGTGAAGGCGCCCGAGCGGGCGCAGACGAAGCGGCCGAGTGCGTGAATGCAGTGGGCCGTCCAGAACTCGGGGGCGACGGCCGACGAGGTCCACGCGAGCCCGTCCTGGCTCGTCGCGTAGAGCCCCTGGGTCTCCCACCCCTGGCCCGAGGCGCGGCTGAGGAAGAAGCGGCCTTCGCCCCAGCTGAGCGAGCGCAGGCGCGTGGGGTCCGACGCTCCCGAGGCCGAAACAGCCGTGCGGAACGAGGCGCCGCTGTCGTCCGAGACCGCGATGAAGCCACCGTCCCCCGCAACGACGAGGCGCAGGGGGCGCGGGACCTCGACGTGAAGCCCCACAGCAAGATCCGTACCAGGAACAGCCAATACGGCCTGCCACAAGATCGCGGATGGCGCCGACCGCCCATCGACCGCCAGCACGAGGCGGGCGCTCGCCTCGGGCGCCAGCCCCTCGGGCGGTGGCGTCTCCCACCCGATCTCGGCGCCCTCCGGGACCGAGAGCCAGTCCGCAGGTGCCCCGAGGGCGAGCGACGCCGTGGAATGATTCGTCACGACCAGCGCGAGCGTCACCCTCCCGGACCGACCCGCCGGACCGGTCCGCAGGCGCAGCGTCTCGCCAGGCGACAGCACACGACCCTCGGCCACGAGGGTCACCGTGGCGTGCGGCGCGTCCAACCCGTCCGGCCACGACTCGGGCGCGATGATATCGACCTCGGCCTCGGGTTCCGCATCGAGCTCACCGTCCCCGATGTCCCTAATGTCATCGATGTCTTCGACAGGGTCGATTGGGTCGATGGACTCGGCGGTGTCGGCGGGCGTATCGAGATCCGACGCGGCCTCCGCGACGAGGTCGGCCGCCTCTCGGGTTTCGACAGTCACCTCGGCGCGCCCCGTAGGCTCCTCGGCCGCTGCGGTGCCGTCACTGTCGGGTGCCGGGCCGCCGTCACCCTCCGCGTCGCGCTCCGCTTCGCCCCCAAGGTCCCCCGCGCCATCGGCAGCGTCGTCGAGGTCGGGCAGGACCTGCGCGTCCAAGGCCGGGCTGATCGGAACGGCGTCATCCCCGCAGGCCGCGAGCGCGGCGAGACCGACCAGCAGACAGACGCGCGCGCCACGGCATTCGACCATGTGGCGAGCGTAGGCGGGGCGCAGGCCCCCGGTCAAGGCGAAGCGCCTCGCGTTTCCAGGGCAACATCCGCCCGCAACCGCGCCGAGGAGGCGACGCCATCCTCGAGCCGGCCTCGGATTCCAGCCCGAGGCACCGGGGATGCGCCCGTCTCCGACATCCGCGACGCAGACCCTTGCGGTCGCGTCGACGCCGGGCGAAGGTGCTCCGGCCGGGCTTGACCGGCTGCCGAGGAGGCGTGATGGGAGTCCGGATGCAGCGGTTCTTGGCGGGGCTGGCGGGGCTGGCAATCGGCCTGACCCCGTGGTCGGGACAGCATGCCGAGGCGGCTTGGACCGACCCCGCGAGCGGCTCGACGGCCGTGGTCGCGAGTGCCCACGTGGCTGCGAGCGAGGCCGGCCGCGCGATGCTCGCCGCAGGCGGTGGAGCGGTCGACGCGGCGGTCGCGATGTCGCTCGCGCTCTCGGTCGTCGAGCCGTGGGGCTCGGGGCTTGGCGGGGGCGCCTTCGCGGTGGTTCACGTGGACGGGCAGACGCTGAGCCTCGACATGCGCGAGACGGCACCGTCGGCCGCGAGCGCCGACATGTTCGTGCGGGACGGGCGCGTGGTCCCGGGCGAGAGCACGACCTCCGCGCGTGCGGCCGCCATCCCCGGGCTCGTCCGCGGGCTCGCGACGCTGCACGCGCGCTTCGGGCGGCTGTCGTGGCCACAGGTCGTGGCGCCCGCTGTGGCACTCGCACGCGACGGGGTCGTCGTCACGCCGCGCATGCGAGGCGCAATCGCGGAGGCCTTGCCTGGCATGAACCCGGCCGCGCGGGCCATCTTCGCGCCTGGCGGCGAGGCGCCACCCGTCGGCAGCAGGCTCGTGCAGGCCGACCTCGCGGCGACGCTGGCGCGCATCGCCGAGACCCGAGGCGAGGACTTCTACACCGGCGAGACAGCTCGGCGCCTCGTGGCCGCTGTCGGGGCCGAAGGCGGCCTCTGGACGGCCAGCGACCTCGCGGGCTACGCGGTCCGGGAACGCACAGCGGTCCGCGGCACCTGGCGCGGGCTAGACGTCGTCAGCATGGGGCCTCCGAGCTCTGGCGGATTGTTGCTGTTGCAAATGCTTGGGGTGCTCGAGCGTCTCCCGACGGGCAAGCCGCAGACCGGGGCGGCGGCGACCTGGCGCGGCGCAGACGCCCTGCACACGCTGGCCGAGGTGATGAAGCGCGCCTTCGCGGAGCGCGCGCTGGGGCTCGGCGATCCGGACTTCGTCCCGGTCGACACAGACCGATTCCTTGGCGGCGCGACCCTCGACCGCCTCGCCCGTGACGTCTCCGCCAGCCGACGTGCGACGCCAGCCGGGAACCTCAGCCCGCTGAAGGTCCGCCCCGCCGACCGGCCGGACACGAGCCACCTCGCGGTCCTGACGGCTGGCGGCGACGCGGTCGCGCTGACCCAGACCATCAACCTGCGCTTCGGTACCGGGCGGATCGCGGCGGACACGGGCGTCGTGCTGAACAACGAGAT
>SYAK01000002.1 GCA_005788935.1 Pseudomonadota bacterium | reverse complement strand
GCGTCGTTCACGAACCAGACGATCGCCCAGATCGAGCTGTTCAACAACGCCGACCGCTACGGCAAGACCGTCACCGTGCTGCCGAAGCACCTTGACGAGAAGGTCGCCCGCCTCCACCTCGACGCCTTCGGCGCCAAGCTGACGAAGCTCAGCGAGGACCAGGCGAAGTACATCGGCGTTGCCGAGAACGGCCCGTTCAAGACCGACGCCTACCGCTACTGAGAGCCGGTGCGGTCGACCTGACCGCGCCGCCTTCGCGCAGACGCGTCACGACGCCGTCTCTCCATCGGGGGAGGCGGCGTTTTTCGTTGTGCGCGCGGGCGGGCGCAGCGAGGCGAGACCTTCACGGGCCTTCACGCAGGCCCCGCCCTGTGCTACCGAGCGCCGTGAACGAGGCCCTTGCGGGGCGCGCCGGCGTCGGCAGACTCAACCCGAATCCTTGGAACTGAAACCATGTCGTGGACCGCGCTCGTCTTCGGTGTCCTCGCCCGCCGCTGGTGGCTCCTCGTGCTCGTCGGGGCCGTGACGGCCCTCGCCGCTGCGGCCACCCGCGGGCTCGTGCCCTTCCCGCTACCCAACATCTGGGACCCGGCCATCTGGATGCTCGCGACCTGGTCGGGCATCCTGCTCACGTGGCGCGCGGCCGACGAGCGCCGCGGGCGCCGGGCCGTGGCCGACGCGATGCGGACCTGGGAGCTGACCGGGCACCGCCTGCTGTCGCGGCTCGACGCCTTCGTCATCCCGAACCTCGAGGGCGAGCGCCGCGAGGTCGACCACGTCAAGGCCAACATCCGCCGCCGCCACGGGGCGATCCACGCGGCCGTCCTCGCGGTCGCAGAGGGCCGCGAGCCCGCCACCGACACGGCCGTCCTGGCCGCGAGCAACGCCGAGGACCGTCGTGATTACAAGGGGCTGGCGCTCGTTGAGTTCCTGACCGCGCTGCAGCGCCAGGATCTCGTCGAGTGCGACCGCCGCCGCTGGCTGAGCTCGGCCCGCTTCACGACCATCGAGGACGACATGTCGACCTTCACGGTCCCGCCCGCCCCGGTCCGCGCCTGGTCGAGTGGCTACACCCGCCTCAGCAGCCTCGTGGTCGCGCTGACCGCGCTGCTCCTGCCGTTGATGGCCACCCCGCGCCTCGGGGCCATCGGTCTGGCGGCGGCGCTCTCCGCCCTGTTCGTGGCCTTCGACGCGCTGTCCGACGCCTGAGCGGCCCACACGCCCGATTCTCCTCAAGGTCGCGGCGCGCATGACCGAACCCCGCCCGTGACGTCACGCCCGGCACCTCCGCACACCTCCGCCTGAGGGTCGCGCGGACGTGACCGCTGTGGTACTCTGCAAAGGGTGCCCGTCATGGCGCAGGAGGTCTCGATGGCGACGCGACAAGGCGACTGGCTCGGCGCGGTGGCGCTGCTGTTCACGGCGGCATGCGGCGGAGGCCGCGACTCCTCCGCGAGCGCGCACGAGGATAGGGAGGACGCGTGCGGCGATGACCTCGTCGCCTTCGAGGTGAGCTTCGACGCAGCACCCCCTCCCCGACCCGACACGGACGATGACGCGGGCCCGGGCGGCGACGCGGACGGCGAGCCCGAACCCGGCGGCTTCCTCGCCCCCTGCCTCGACAACGCGGACTGCAACTCGGGCTTCTGCGTCGAGAGCCCGGAGGGCAGCGTCTGCACGCGCGGCTGCGACGCGAGCTGCCCCGAGGGCTGGCGCTGCAGCGGCGTCGACAGCCCGTCAGGCGACGTCGCCTTCATCTGCGTCCCGCTCCAGAGCCGGCTGTGCCTGCCTTGCACGACCGATCTTCAGTGCGCGGGCGGCTACTGCCTGACCGACGTCAACGGGCAGCGGACGTGCTCGCGCGCCTGCGGCGACAACGACACCTGCCCCGACGGCTTCGTCTGCGAGGACAAGATCAGCGAGGAATCCGACAGCCGCACGAGCCGCCAGTGCGTGCCCGCGACGGGCGGCTGCGACTGCACCGCGCGCAACGCCGGCGAGCTGCGCCCGTGCCCACGCGAGAACGAGCACGGCCGCTGCTGGGGCACTCAGACGTGCGACGCCGCGACAGGCTGGACCGCCTGCAACGCGACGACCCCCGCGCCTGAGGCCTGTGACGGCCTCGATCAGAACTGCAACGGCGTCGTCGACGAGGAGGCGACCCCGCCCGAGGCCGCGTGCGCGGTGCAGAACGAGGCCGGCCTGTGCGACGGCCGCTGGAACTGCGCAGGCCCCGACGGCTGGCGCTGCGACGCACAGACGCCGCTCGCAGAGCAGTGCAACTACCTCGACGACAACTGCGACGGCCCCGCCGACGAGCTCTTCCGCGACCCCGCGACCGGCCTCTACCTCGATCCGGACCACTGCGGGCTCTGCAACAACCGGTGCGCCGGTCGCATCCCCTTTGCAACTGCAACGACCTGCGCGCTCGAGGACGACGAGCCGAGCTGCATCGCGACCGCCTGCGAGGCGGGCTATTTCATCCCCGCCGAGACCAGCAAGGCGTGCGTCCCGATGGGGGCCGGCTTCCCCTGCTCGCCGTGCTTCGGGGACCTCAACTGCAGCGACCTGCCTGACGGCCGCTGCGAACGCCTCGATGGCGGCCTCTTCTGCACCCGCGGCTGCAGCGTGGACGCGGACTGCGGCGGCTCGGGCGACTACGCCTGCACCGACGGCCGCTGCCGCCCGCGCTCGGGTTCCTGCACCTGCCTCGGGAGCCAGGCGGGCAACGTCCGCACGTGCCGCAACCAAAGCACAGCGGGCGTCTGCTTCGGCTCCCAGACGTGCGACCCGGCCGTCGGGTGGTCGGACTGCTCGGCGGTCACGCCCGCCGACGAGTCCTGCAACGGGCAGGACGACGACTGCGACGGGGCCGTGGACGAGGCCCTCGCGCATGTGCCCGCCACCTGCGGCGAGACGAACACCTTTGGCACCTGCTCGGCCCCGTGGATCTGCCGCGGCCTCGCGGGCTGGCAGTGCGTCGACCGGACGCCCGAGGCCGAGGCCTGCAACGGCGAGGACGACGACTGCGACGGCGTGCCAGGC
>SYAK01000553.1 GCA_005788935.1 Pseudomonadota bacterium | reverse complement strand
GCCGCGCGCCACCATGGCGCCGTCGGCTGCGTCAAGGATGGCGTCGAGGTTGTCGAGCGCGTCGGGCTTCTCGATCTTGGCGATGACCGGCGTCCCGCGGGCGATGGCCTGCGCCTCGCGGACATCGTCGGCGGTGCGGACGAAGGACAGGGCCACAAACTCGACCCCGAGGGTGTCGACGGCGAAGGCCATGTCGGCCTTGTCTTTTTCGGTCAAGGCGGGGGTCGACAGGCGGCGGCCGGGGACGTTGATGCCCTTGTTGTCGCTCAGCGTGCCCCCAACCGCGACCGTGCAGTGGATGTGCGGCTTCTCGATGGACGTCACGATGAGCTTCAGCAGCCCATCGTCGAGCAGGATCGCGTCGCCAGGTTCGACGTCATCGGCGAGTGCCGTGTAGGTGACGCTGACGCCGTGGACGTCACCGGGGCGCGGGATGACGGAGAGCGTGAAAGGCGCGCCCTCGATGAGCTCGACCGGGCCGCCCGGGAAGCGGCCTGTGCGCATCTTCGGCCCGCACAGGTCGGCGAGGATCGCGACGGGCCGTCCAGCCTTCTGGGCCGCGGTCCGGATGAGGGCGGCCATCGCCGCGTGGGCCTCGTGGCTGCCGTGGCTGAAGTTGAGGCGTGCACAGTCCATGCCGGCCTCGACGAGCGCGTCGACGGCGGCCTGGGTGTTGGTGGCGGGGCCCAGGGTGCAGACGATCTTCGAGCGGCGCATGTCAGGACCTCGGGGGCGTGGGGTGCGCAGGGGAATGCGGGCGCAGCATGGACCGTCAGGCCGCGCGGCGAAAGAGGGTCGTGAAATTCTCGGCGACAGCGGCGGCCATGGCGTCCTCGGAAAGCCCTCGCAGTGCGGCCATGACGGCCACCGCGCCCGGAACGTTCGCGGGCTCGTTTCTCGAGGCTGGCTCGGGCCCCATGTAGGGGCAATCCGTCTCGGTCAGGAGCGCGTGGAGCGGCAGGGACTTCGCCATGCGCTGGAAGCTCTCGCTGCGCGCGACCGCGGGCGGAATCGAGAGGTGGTAGCCGGCCTCGGCGATCTGCTGGGCGAGCTTGAGCTTGCCGCCATAGCAGTGGAAGTCGGCGCGCCGGACCCCACGCGCGACGAGCAGGTCGAAGCAGCGCTGCTCGGCCTTGCGGGTGTGAAGGATGAGGGGCAGGTCGGCCGCGAGGGCGACGTCGACGAGGCGGTGAAGGACGCGCTCCTGCTCGGCGAGGAGGCGCTCGTCGCTGACCCAGTACGCGTCGAGCCCGCACTCGCCGATGGCGATGAGTCGATCGGCGACCGAGGCGATGAAGTCGACCTCGGCGTCGGCGTCGAACGGCGTCGGTGGCGCAAAAGGGTTCGTCCAATGCGCAGGATCAATATGACTGGCGATGGCCTCGATCGGGTAGATCCCGAGGGCGGGTGCGAGGTTCGCGTGCCGCGCGCAGAGCTCGAGGATGGCGCGGTTGCTCACGGGCTCGAGGCCGTTGACGATGACCTGCGAGACGCCCGCCATGGCGGCGCGCTCGGCGGCGTCGTCGGCGTCGGTCGCGAAGGCGGGGTGGATGAGATGCGCGTGGACGTCGACGTACATGGGCGGCCTCAGCGGCTCTTTGGGCGCTTGCGCCTGGCCTCCGCGCGGGCGGGCCGCTCGGGCGGGCGCGTCGGTGCGCCGTTTGGCTCGAAGTGGAGGCAGGTCACGGTCAGCGCCTCGGCGCGCGGGGTGTGCGAGAAGGCGAGGAAGCGCTCGCGTGCGAGTACGGGCGCTCCACGATGGCCGGGCAGGGCCTCGCCGATGCGTCCAGGCCAGGCGACGTGCTTCTCGCGGCCGAGCTGCGGCGACCAGCGGGCGGGCCTCGGCAGAGCCACCGGGAAGCCGTCGCGCATCACGAGCGGTGATGCGTCGAGGAGCCACACCTCGCTTGGCGCGTCCCGGCCCGCGAGCGCGTCCTCACCGCGTGCGCCCGGCGTCAGGCGCACACCGCCGAGCAGCCGTCCGAGCGCGTCGTCACGCGGGCGGGCCGCGTCGGCCGTCAGGTGCCAGACCCCCGGCCCGTCCGTGCGTGCCTTGCGGGCCGAGACGAGGAGGCCGTCGCCAGTCTCCACAAGGACCATCGGGCGCTGCTGCGCGATGGCACCGAGAGGGATGACGCCACGCTTGCCGAGCGGCTGCCCGTCCATGTCGAGGTGAAAGCTCGCGGCTGGACCAGCGGCGCATTCGGGCGCCCCGTCGAGGTCGCCCTCGCCCTTGCAGCCGAGGGCCAGTCCGACGAAGCCGCCCGCGACGCGTGTCAGCGCGCGCGGATTGTGGCCAGCGAGCCCCGGGATCGGCTCCCAGGACGCGACCTCGCCCTCCCGGGACATGAAGGCGCAGATGACGCCCGAGGCGTTCTCACGGGCGCAGACGAGGTAACGCCGCGCCGGATCGCGCGACGCGAGCGTCACGACCGGCTCACCGAGCACCTGGTGGGTGTCGGTCGACATGTAGATGAATCGATCGGGGTGCGGCGCGATGACGCTGCGGGTTGCATCACCTGCGGCCTCGGGATGGAGCGACAGGGCCCGCGCTGTCAGCGTCCCGTCGTCGTTCCACAGCACGACGCCCCCATCTGGCCCGTCACGCTCGGTCCGCAGCCCGGCTGCGAGGACGGGGCGCCGCGCGGTCAGTGATCGCTCGAGCATCACGCCAAGCAGCGTCGCGGACTCGGCCCCGACGGGTGGCCGCCACAGCTCGAGCCGCCAGGCCTCGCGCGACAGCCCTGTCGCCTCGGGCAGCGGCGCTGGCGCGACGCCATCGGTGCTGACCCCACCGAGACCGGCTTCGGGCGGCGGTGCCGCGACCGCGATCAAGGCGAGGGCCTCGATCGGCACGATGTCGGCGAGCTGGCCGCCCGCCGTGGTGAACGACCAGAGCGCCAGATCGTGCGCCATCGCCTCGGTGGGTGCCGCCACGGGGGCCTCCGCGGACCCGGAGTTCCCGGGATCGCCCCCGTCCTGACGGAACAGCAGCGCCATCCCGAAGTGGGCGTCGGGTCGCGCCTCTGCGTCGGACCGCGCGCGAGTGCCGAGGGCCGCGTCCGCGGGCGGCTCGGCCGTCGGCAGCCCTCCATCGCAGCCGTACAGGGCGACGAGCAGGCTGGCGGCGAGGCGCCGCGCGGGACTGGTGGGTGACGGAGGCACGGCGGGGGTTAGACCACCGGGGCCGCGACCTGTCCAAGATCCTGCCTCAGAGTCCGAGCCCCGCGAGGCGGTTCTGCAGGCGGTCGAGCCCGCCGCCAGGCCACGACTTCCG
>SYAK01000552.1 GCA_005788935.1 Pseudomonadota bacterium | reverse complement strand
CGGCGAGCCGCAGGCCGAAGTGGCGACCGTGGGACCCGTCGAGGCATAATGCGCGGCGGGGTTGGACGGGTTGTGATACTGGTTCGCGAGCATCGCGTTCGGCGTCTCGGCGGCGAGGCGGCGCGCGACGGAGTAGTAGCTGCGCGGGTCGTCTGGCTCGACGTTGGTCGGGCACACGACGACCTTGCTGCCAAACGCCCGCAGGGCCGCGATCTTCTCCTCCGACATCTTGTCGGGCATCACGAAGATGGTCTTGTAGCCGCGGACCGCCGCCACCATCGCGAGCCCCATGCCGGTGTTGCCGCTCGTCGCCTCGACGATGGTGCCGCCTGGCTTGATGCGCCCCTCGCGCTCGGCGTCCATCACGATGCCGATGGCTGGGCGGTCCTTGGTCGACCCGCCGGGGTTCAGGTACTCGAGCTTGCAGTAGATTTCGGCTGGCGCCACGTGGGCCGCGAGCTTGTTGAGGCGCACGATCGGGGTGTTCCCGACGGCCTTGATGACATTCTCGACAGCACCTTTCATCATCGCGCGGTCCCTTCCATCCAGGGTCGTGGGCGCCCGTCGGGCGCGGGCGCTCATTCTAGCCCTCCCCGCCGTCTCACGCAAGGACCGACGCGCAGCCGGGCGCGGCCCGCCCCCACACCGCCGAGGGCAGTTCCGAGGCCACGGGCCGGGACAGTCCCTAGCGCGACCCGCGTTTGAGGCGGACGTCGGCCTCGTCAGCTGAACAGGGCCGCTTGGGGCGCTCAGGTCCTCGCGAGGACCGAGGCGCCGATGAGGGCCGCGTCGTGGCCGAGCGTCCCGGTCACGACGCGGACGCCTTCGCGCATGCTGCGAAAGGTGCGCGCGGTCAGCTCGCGCTCGAGGGCGGGGGCGAAGTGCGGGAATGCGCCCGCGACCCCGCCCATCAGGAGAAAGGTCCGGACGTCGAACGCATGGACGAGCCCGGCGATGGCCTGACCGAGCAGCCGCCCCATGTCGGCGAAGATCGCTTGCGCTGCGGCCTCCCCGCGACTCGCGCGCCCGGCCAGGTGGCGCGCGGCGGTCCGCGGGTCGGCGGCCTCTGCGTACCAGTCGGCCGCCTGGCCTGACGTCGCGCGCATCGTCTCGGCGAGCCCGAGGGCCCCAGCATAGCGTTCGAGGCAGCCGCGGTTGCCGCAGGCGCAGGGTCGACCGTCAGGCACGACCGTCAGGTGGCCGAGCTCGCCCGCCATGCCGCGCTCGCCGCGATAGAGCTGGCTGTCGAGCAGCAGCCCTCCGCCGACACCCGTTCCGAGCGTCAGCCCGATGGCATGCGTCAGCGGCTGCCCGGACTCCCGCGCCACCTGGGCCCCGACGCCCGCCATCGCCTCGCCGAGCGTCGCCAGGTTCGCGTCGTTGTCGACGACGACCCGTCGGCCCGTCGCCTCCGACAGCCGGCGCGACAGATGAAAATCCTTCCAGGACGAGTAATTCGGGCTCTCTCGGATGACCTGGGCGGCGCCGTCGATGACGCCGGCCACGGCCGCGCCGATGGGGATCGCCGGGTCGGGCGCGAGCTCGGAGGCCAGCGACGCGAGCAGATCCACGAGGTCCTGCTCGGATCCGCACGACGGGGCCACCGCCGAGGCGCGGGCGAGGACCACGCCGTCAGATGCGACGAGACCCGCCTTGATGGCGGTCGCGCCGACGTCGAAGCCGAGGCGGGGTCGCGGCGTCATGGGCGGCTCCGGGGTCATAGGTAGCACTCGAGCCCGACATGCAGCCGGGTTGGAAAGCTGAACAGGCCGAAGCGCGTCTCGCCCGCCTTCACGTCCCCTTCGGCCATGTGGGCCGCGAGCAGCACAAGCAGGCGCAGGCCGGCGTCATCGAGCGGGATCCGCATCCCCGCCTCGACGTCGACCGCGAGGCCGCTGAACGAGCGCGTCACCGCCTCAAGCCCGACGCCCGCGTCGCGCCCCAACTCGAAGCGCACGAAGTCGGACAGCCGCGTCGCCGCGACCCCGACGCCGATCCCGGTGAAGATGTCGAAGCCGTCGAGCATCAGGTAGCTCCACCGCAAGTAGGCGGTACCGCGCGCCTGGGCAGCCAGGCGCTGCGTCGACCCGACGCCTGACGTCGAGCCAGTCCCGACCGCCGAGACGAGCACCCCGAGCTCGAAGGCGTCAAGCGCCGCGGCGAGCCCGACGTCAAGCCCGAAGCCAGGCGGCGCCGCGCCCCGAAAGGTGCTCGCGCCGTCGTCGACGACCAGCCCGTCCTCGGTCGTGACCGACCCGGCCACCGTCACCCGGACCCAGGCGTCGTCGTCGTCATCGTCTCCGCCCGCGTCGGCGCGCGCGGACCGAACGCCTCCGCCGCCCACGACGAGCGCCCCGACGAACGCGAGCGTCAGCCCCCCTCGCGCGGCCGCAGCCAGATGCGAACGGACAGGCAGCGTGTGCGTCTTCTTCATGCGCCCCAAGGTGACACGAGCGACCGTGCGGCTCAAGCCCGACCGCCGCCTCAAGCCTTGCGCAGCGCCTCGATGGCCGCCCGGAAGTCGTCTGGCAGCCGCGCGCGCACGTGGACCTCGGCGCTCGTCACCGGGTGACGGAACGTCATCGCGGCGGCGTGCAGCAGGTGTCGCCCGACGGCCACCGGGTCCCGACGATCGCCATAGCGCACATCACCGACCAAAGGATGGCCCAGCTGGGCCATGTGGATGCGGATCTGGTGATGTCGCCCGGTCTCGGGGCGGACCTCGACGAGGCTGCCCCAGTAGCCGACGCGCTCTTCCACGCGCCAATGCGTGATGGCCTCGCGCCCCGCCTGTCCACTCGCCTCCGCGCTCGCGACCCAGCGCTCGAAGCCACGGCCCGCCTCGACCTTGACGAGGTAGCTGCGATGCGTGCCCTCGGGGCGGGGCTGGCCGCGGACGAGCGCGAGATAACGCTTGTCGACCGTGTGGCTCTTGAAGAGCTCGACGAGCGCGTCGGCCACCGCCTTGTCGCGCCCGAAGAGCACGAGGCCGCTCGTGTCGGCGTCGATGCGGTGGACGGGCAGGACGTTGAGCCCCGCCTCGCGCATCAGCCCGAGCAGGCTCGGACCGCGGCCGTTGTCGGGCGGGGTCACGGGCAGATCGGCGGGCTTGTCGTAGATGACGAGGTGGTCGTCCGAGAACAGCACGCGCTCGGGCTCGAAGCGCGCGAGCGCCTTCGCCTTCGGCCGCTCGGGCAGCAACACATCGATGGCGTCGCCGCGCTCGAGGACCCGGCTGCCGAAGGTCTCGACGAGCCCGTTGACGCGGCAGGCGCCCGACTCGAGCAGCCGCTTCGCCTCGCGGACGGAGATGATGGCGCCCGACTCCATCGCGATCCACGCCGCGAGCGTCATGCCGGCCTCGGCCTTGATGATGCGCGCGTCGGCGGTCGGTCGCGCCACTGGCGCCCGCGCCTTGACCTCCCACGGGGCGCGCCGGCTCTTGTCAGCCGCCCCGGTCGGGCGCTCCCCGCGCACGGGGCGGTCGCCACGGGTCTTCGCCTGACCTCGGGCGGGCGCCTGACGTGCCGACGGACCACCGCGCTGGCCTCCCTGACGTGAGGCGGGGCGGGATTTCGGGGCGGCGCGTCCGGGCGGCATGGCGGACCTTCGGTCGAAGAGCGTGTGACGAAGTGCAGCGCGAGAGGCCTGTAAGCCGAGTTCTGTCCCGACGACCGGTCACCCAGGCGTCGGCGATGGTCATTCATCTGGGCGTCAGATTGCTCTGCCGCTCGAGCGGTACACCCGGGGGACGCGGGCGGGTCACCCGTGGGTCCGGACCTCGCGGCCCTCGCCCAGCCCCCGTTCGACCTTGCTCCGGGTGGGGTTTTCCGACCCCCCATGTCACCATGGGGCGTCCGTGGGCGCTTACCCCACGCTTTCACCCTTGCCACCAGGCCCGAGG
>SYAK01000551.1 GCA_005788935.1 Pseudomonadota bacterium | reverse complement strand
GATGACGAGCGCCGCGAAGACCGCATAGCCCCACGCGGGCAGCGGGATCGTCATGAGCTGCGGCTTCACGAACGGCAGGTGCAGCTCGAGGCTGTAGCCCGCGATCTCGGCGTAGCCGCCGAAGAAGAAGATCGCGACGACGACGCCGACGATGCCGAACTGCGAGACGAGCTTGCCCTTTTCGGGCATGCCGCCCGAGCTGCGGTCGCGAATCTTCCAGTAGTCGTCGAGGAAGCCGACGATGCCGTAGCCGACGAAGATGGCGAGTGTCAGCCACACGAAGACGTTGCTGAGGTTACACCAGAGGCCGCAGGCGACGAGGACCGCGAGGATGACGAGGACGCCGCCCATCGTCGGCGTCCCGCGCTTCGAGAAGTGGGACTCGGGACCATCGCTGCGGACGACCTGGCCAATCTGTTTCAACTGCAAGCGTCGGATGAGCGACGGATACAGGAAGAGGCAGATGAAGAGGCCGGTCGCGAGCGCCATGATGGCGCGGAAGGTCGGTGAACCGAAGAGGCGGAAGACGCCGGGCGCGTCCCCCGAAAGCTCCCAAAGCCAGTAAAACATCAGGCACCTCCCTGGAGCTTGTCAGGGGCGGGTGGGACCCCGAGGGCTGACAGCGCGCGCTCGAGGCGCTCAGCGCGGCTGCCCTTCAGCAGGACATGCAGCGGAGCGTCGGGCGTCGCTGTGGCGGCGAGGTCATGCAGCTGCGCGAGTCCGTCGTCGAGGTCAGGCACGGCGCGGACATGGGCCTCGGGAGCGACCGCGGAGACGCTCGCGACGAGGCTCGCGGCCTCGGGCCCGGTGGCGAGGACGAAGATTGGGGCGAGAGCCCCCGCGGCGGCGCCGAGCTCCCGGTGGAGCCGCGCGCTGTCAGGCCCGAGCTCGTGCATCGTGCCGAGGACGAGCACGCGACGGGCCCGAGGCTGCAAGTCAGCGAGAGCGGCGACCGTCGCGAGCGCCCCGCGCATCGACGCCGGGTTCGCGTTGTAGGCGTCGTCGAGGACGAGGAGGCCGGCCCGCGGGGTCAGCGCGTTCATCCGGTGCGGGGCGGGCCGGAATCCGGCCTCGAGGGCCGTCGCGGCGGCATGGACGTCGAGGCCGAGCGCCACGACCACGGCGATGGCCGCGGCTGCGTTCTCGGCGTCATGCAGTGCCATCGTTTGCAATTGCAAGGAAATGGTTGGTGTTCCAATATTTGGAATCCCAACCTTCAACTCGACCGCGAGACGTGGTGCGGCACCGGCGCCGAGAGTCAGATGGCGGGCCACGACGCGCACCGTGGCGCCCTCGGCCCGGCCCCAGGTCACGAGGCGCTCGCCTGCCAGGGCGCTCGCCCGCCCGAGGATCCGTGGGTCGTCGGCGTTGGCGACCGCGACAGCGGCCGCGGGCTGATGCGCGAAGAGCTCGCACTTGGCGTCGGCGATGCCGTCGACCGAGCTGAAGCTCGCGAGGTGCGCCTCGGCGGCCATCGTGACGACGGTCACGTCCGGACGTGCGAGGTGCGCGAGGTGCGCGATCTCGCCTGGCGCGGACATGCCGAGCTCGAGGACGACGTGGCGCTCGTGGCCGTCCGTCTGGCCGAGGGTCAGGGGCAACCCGATTTGATTGTTGAGGTTGCCAGGCGTCTTCGCGACCGGCCCGAAGGCAGAGAGCGCGGCGGAGACGAGCTCTTTCACGGTCGTCTTGCCGCTCGAGCCGGTGATCGCGACGAAGCGACCCGGGTGAAGGTCGCGCAAGGCGCGCGCCAGATCGCCGAGCGCACGGAGGACGTCGGGGACCGCGATGAGCGGGGCCTCGCCAGCCAGCAGCGACGGCACCAGCGCGTCGGCGCGCGCGGTCTCGAGGAAGGCCCCGCCAGCCCCGCGTACGAGGACGTCGGCGATGAAGGCGTGGCCGTCGAAGCGTGGCCCCGACAGCGGGACGAAGAGCGCCCCCGGCGGGGTCGTCCGGCTGTCGCTCGAGAGCGCCGTGAAGACGCGCGACGGGTCACCCGCGACGACGCGACCGCTGGTGGCCTCGGCGATGAAGCGGGCGGTGAGCGGCCTCATGAACGCACCTCCCGGCATCCGCGCGTCGCGAGGGCTTCGGCGGCCACGGCGCGGTCATCAAAGGCGAGGCGGACGTCGCCGACGATCTGGTAGTCCTCGTGGCCCTTGCCCGCGATGACGATAACATCCGAGGGGGAGGCCATGCTGACCGCCGCGTGGATGGCGGCGCGGCGGTCCGTGATGCGGAGGGCCTCGGCACCCGCGGGAAGCCCGGCGGCGACATCGTCGAGGATCGCCTCCGGGTCCTCGGAGCGCGGGTTGTCCGAGGTCAGGACGATGCGATCGGCGTGCCTCGCGGCCTCGCGGGCCATCTCGGGGCGCTTGCCGCGGTCGCGGTCACCGCCCGCCCCGAAGACGCAGACGAGCCGGGCGCCAGGCGAGGCGGCCGCCACCGCGCGGACGGTCGCGAGGACCTGGCCGAGCGCGTCGGGCGTGTGGGCATAATCGACGAAGACGGCCGGCCCTCCCTCGGGGCCGATACAGCGCTCGAGGCGGCCTGGGGCACCACCCGCCACCGCGAGACCCGCGAGCGCCGACTCCCACGTCAGCCCGGCGAGATGGGCCATCGTGACCGCGAGCGCCGCGTTCTGCAGGTTGTGGGCCCCGACGAGCCGCGTCACGAGGCGGCGCGTGAGCCCGTCGGGCGTATGCAGATCCGCCTCGCTGCCCGCAAGCGTCAACCGTGGCGACGCGAGCGCGACATCGGCACCTCCGCCGTCCGCGGCTCGGGCGAGGGCCCCATCGGGACCTGTCGCGGTCGCGATCGTGAGCGTCGGCCCTGCGAAGTCACGCGCAAGGACGCAACCGAATACGTCATCGACGCAGACAGCTGCGCGGTCCGCGAGCTCGCGGAAGAGGATGGCCTTGGCGTCGGCATAGGCCGCCATCGTGCCATGGTAATCGAGGTGGTCGCGCGAGAGGTTCGTGTAACCCGCGACCGCGACGCGGAGCCCGGCGATCCGGCGCTGGTCGAGCCCGTGCGAGCTCGCCTCGACGGCCGCGAAGGCACAGCCAGCGTCGCGCATCTCCGCGAGAAGACGATGGAAGTCAGGGGCTGGTGGCGTGGTGAAAGCGGCTGGCTCGGTCCGAGCACCGGTTTCGATGCGCACCGTCGAGAGCAGCCCGGTCGGGTGACCCGCGTGCGCGAGGATCGCCTGGAGCAGGAAGCTCGTCGTGGTCTTGCCGTTCGTACCCGTCGTCGCAAGTACCCGGACCGCCTCGGCCGGATCGGCGTGGAAGGCCGCCGCGAGGCCTGCGAGCGCCAGGGCCGGGTCTGTCGTCTCGAGCCACGCGAGCTCGCCAAGATCGGCTGGCGGCGGCTCGGCCGCCACGATGACGCCCGCCCCGCGCGCGCGCGCGTCCGCGATAAAGGTGCGCCCGTCGCGTGACACCCCGGGGATGGCGACGAAGACGTCCCCCGGTCCGATGCGGCGCGAGTCCGCCGAGAACGCCGGCACGACCCGATCGCGCCCGTGGAGCCGCGCCCCCGGGATGCGGCCAAGGAGCGAGGTGAGGGACCGTGCGCCCATCACTGCACCTCCGGAAGTGGAGGAGCCGACGCAGGTGGTGCCGGGAGCGGGGATGCCCCCGTGACGACGAGCGCGCCGAACGTCCGGTCGAAGACGGCCGACGTCGGCGTGGTCGGCGCCCCGGGGGTCCCGGCGAGGTGGGCGCCGGGCAGGCGGGACGCGAAGGTCACCACGACGTCGCGTTCGGCCGCCACGCGGCTGTTCGGCGGCACGTCCTGACTCGCCGCGACCCCGGTTCCGACGTAGCGCACCCGCAGGCCGACCCGCGACGCGAGCACCCGCACCTCGCGCATCGTCAACCCGAGGAAATCCGGCACCGGGAGGGTCCCGTCCGAGGCGGGAGCGACGGGCGGGACGAGCTCGGCGAGGCGGTCCGCGGCCTGCGGGGCCGCGTCATGCTCGAGCGCACGCCGATCGGCGAGCGTGGCCGGATCGAGCCAGATGTGGCGACGCGAAGCGGTGAACGGCGAGGGCACCCCGAGGTACGCGAGGCTGCCCTCCATGATGGCGCGGAAGGCTGGGGCCGCGATGAGGCCGCCGCCGTGCTGCTTGCCCTTCGGCTCGTCGACGAGGACCACGATCGCCAGCTCCGGCGCCTCGACGGGTGCAACACCAAAAAATGTGTTGACCCACATATCCTCCGCATAACCTCGACGGCGGAGGTGCGGCTTCTGCCCCGTCCCCGTCTTGCCAGACACCGGGTACTCCGGGATGTAGGCCCGACGCCCCGTGCCATCGGGCTCGACGACCGCCTGCATCAGCGACAGCACGGCCTTCGCGGTCTTCGGGCGCACGGCCTCGCGCACGACCTCGGGTGCAAAGGTGTGCAGCGGGCGACCTTCCCCATCGAGGACCCGATGAACCAGCAGCGGGCGCATCAGCCTGCCGTCGTTGGCGAGGGCCGCGAGCCCCATCACGAGCTGGATGCCGGTCGCGGCCATGCCCTGCCCGAAGCTCACGTTCGCGAGCTCGATTGGCACCCACGAGGCCGACGGCCGCAACAACCCGCGCGCCTCGCCCGGGAAGCCGCTGCCCGTCTGCGCCCCGAACCCGAAGGCCCGCAGCGTGTTCTCGAGGCGCTCGGAGCCGAGCAGAAAGGCGATCTTGGCGGCCCCGATGTTCGAGCTCTTCTTCAGGATCAGCGCGAGGTTGCCCGAGCGTTGCTTGCTGACGTCGTGGATGACGCTGCCGTCGTGATCGCCGACCTCCCAGTCGCCACCCTCGAGATCGAAGACCGTCCCCGGGCTCACCACGCCAGCCTCGAGACCCGCCGCCACGGTGAAGACCTTCATGATCGAGCCAGGCTCATAGATGTCGAGAAATGCCGTGTTGCGTGATGCATTGGGATGCGCATGCTGCATTTCCACGAAGGCGTCCGTCGCCGTCTCGAGCGCCGCGATGTGCTCCTTCTGAGCCGCCTCCGCCCGCGCCGCGTCGCCCCAGGCGACCTGATTCAGCCCCCAGGACGCCGCCCAGGTGAGATCACGCCGCTTCTGCGCGAGCGCCGCCCGCTCCTCGCGGATCGGCGCCTGATCCCGAAACCACTCCTGCGCGTTGTTCGGGTTGTAGGCCGGGAAGTTCGCCGCCGCGAGCACCTCCCCCGTCTTCGGCCGCACGACGACCGCATAGCCCGCGCGCGCGCCAGAGGCCATGCACGCCCGCGACAGCTCGCGCTCGGCGAGCGCCTGAATATGCTGATCAATCGTCAGCTCGACCGTGTTGGCGAGCAGCTGCGCGTCCTGTGGCAGCCCGTCGAGGAAGATGCGCCGCCCGCGCTGGTCCTTGATGACGGCCGCCCGGTGGAGCCCACCGGCGAGGAAGGCGTCAAACGCCCGCTCGATGCCCGACAGGCCCTCGCCGTCACGCCCGACGAGCCCGAGCACCTGGGAGGCGAGGTCGCGCTTTGGATAGTAGCGGCGTGGCTCGGGGCGCACCCAGATGGCGGTCAGCGCGTTGACACAGGGCTGGCGCAGCTCGCGCGCCTCGCGGCAGCGGTCGAGCTCGGCGTCGCGCGCGGCCGAGAGGCGCTTGACGGCCTCGTCGTCGAGGTCGCGGGCGATGTAGGCGAAGCGCCGCCCGCCCGTCGGAAAGAAGCGCAGGTCAGCGACGTCGGCTGTCAGGGCCGACGCGGTCCGCTCGGCCGCCGAGGCGAGCAGATCGACCACCGGGAACACGGCGGGCGTCTTGAGCTGCTCGAGCTGCATGAACTTCTCGAGCAAATCGAGCCGCACGTCGAGGCGAGCCCGATCGGTCCCGAAGAGCTCGCCGAGGGCCACGAGCATCGGCGCCGAGAGGCGGCGCGCGAGCTGCTGCGCCGGGTGTCCGGGGCGCATGTCGTCGGGATCCACGGCGCTCGTCGGGTCGAGGCGCCGCATCACCTCGGCGGGCGACACCCCCGCGATGGGCGCGAGGATCTCGGCGGCCCGCCGCGGGTCCTTGACCTCCTTCGGGTCGGCCGTCAGCGCCCAGCGGTGGACGGTGATGCCGAGCAGCCGCCCGTTCCGGTCGACGACGTCGCCACGCCAGTCGTCAAGGGTCTCGGAGCGCACGTAGTTGCGCGCGGCCTCACGCAGCAGCGCGGGGGCCTCCGCCGTCTGCAGCACCACCGCGCGGGTCGCGGCCACGAGGAACATCGCCGCGAGCCCCGCCGCGACGAGCAGCATGCGCTTGTGGATCGTGCGGGTCTCGATGGGCGGCAGCGGGCGCGTCCCAGCAACCACAGCCCCCGTCCTGTTGCGGCGTGGGCGCTTCATCGGCCCCTCCCGCGCTTCATGTCGCGCGCCTTGGGGGCGTCGCGCTCGGGGACGAAGCGCTCGTGGTCGACGTCGGGATGCGCCATCCCGAGCTCCTCGACCGCCACGGCGTGGAGCGTCGTCGGGTCCATGTGGGCCGAGAGAAGCAGCGACAAGCGCTTCTGCGTCTCCATCTGGCGGCGGTACTCGAAGAGCTCCTGATCGACCTTGTAGCCGCGCGCGATGACGGCGTACTGGCGGTTGACCTGATAGAGACCGAGGACGGTCAGCACGACGGTGAAGCCGATGAGGAGCCCGAAGCGGCCGAGACCACGCCCGTGACGGATGCGCATCATGCAGCCCTCCCCGCGAGCTCGGCCCGCGCGGCGATCCGCAGTTTGGCGCTGCGGGCGCGCGGGTTTTGCGCGAGCTCGGCCTCGTTCGGCGTCACGACCTTGTGGGTGACAGCGCGCCAGACCGGCCGCCAGTCCGACGGCGGCGGCAGGCGGGCTGGCCGCTCGGGCCCATGCTCGCCCCGATGGAAGGCCGTCTTGACGCGACGGTCCTCGAGCGAGTGGTAGCTGATGACGACAAGGCGCCCGCCGGGCAGCAGCACGTCG
>SYAK01000550.1 GCA_005788935.1 Pseudomonadota bacterium | reverse complement strand
GATGATTTCCCCGGTGCGCACGTCGATGGTGTTGATCGCGAGCGACACAGGCGAGGAGGCGGGGACGGTCGTGCCGCCGAGAGCGTCCGCGAGGCGCGCTCGGAAGGGGTCGGTCGAGAAGAGGTGGTCTGGCTCGAGCCCCTCGAGCAGGCGCGACAGGCTGTCAAAGCGGGCTGTCAGCAGGAACTCGGCGAGGAACGCGAGCCGACCGCTGCCGCGCGTGACGGCATGCTTGAGCAGCATGGAGGCCCCGAGCTTCACCTCGCGGGCCCGCTGCGACAGCGTGCGCGCGGGCTCCGACACGGTCAGCTTGCCGAGCGTCCGCTCGAGCGACGCGAAGAACCGAGGGTTGGCCGACACCGGCGGGCGGTCTCCGAGCGACAGCCAGAAGTCGAGCATCTCGCGCGGGGTGCGGCCCGCCGCGATGAGCGCCCCGTTGATAGCACCCGCCGACGTCCCCGAGATGACCTCGGGAGGCCGCCCGTCGAGCCCGCGCGGGTGGGTCGCGAGGACCTCCCAGACGCCGACCTGGAAGGCGCCGCGCGCGCCGCCTCCGGAGAGCACGAGGCCGTAGCGGTGTTCGGGGGAGGTCTCGAGGCCGGGCGTGACGGGCTGCATGACGACAGCATCGCCCCGCCCGTCCCGTTTGGGAAGCACCATCGGAGGCGCCCCGTGCACCCCGGAATCACGCGACGGGACCGCGGTTTCGCCGCTGCGGGCCCCTGCTTCCAACTTCCGGAGACGCCATGCACCTGCTTGTCCTCGGCGAGGTCCCGAACTGGCCGGATCCTTGCGGAAGCGTCCGGGCCGGGCTGGTGAGCCGAGTGACGGTCGACGTTCCCGGGGCGAAGCGAGACCCGCGGCGCGCTGCGTTTCCCATTTGACGGGTCGGGGCACCTCTGTTAGCTCTCCTCCCCCGGCCGTTGGCGGGTCCTCGCGGCCCACAGCGGTCACCAGACCAAGAATCTGCAACCAGGCACGGCGAAGGCGCGTGCCTGCGCCACGCCACAAGGAGCCTCGCATGCGCACCTGCGAAATCACCGGCAAGTCCTCGTACATCGCGAACATGGTCTCGCACGCCCAGAACCGTACGAAGAAGCGTCAGTACGCAAACCTGCAGGACAAGCGGGTCTTCGTTCCCGAGACCGGCCGCTTCGTGAAGCTGACCCTCTCGACCCGGGCGATCCGCACGATCAACAAGATCGGCCTGCGCGGCCTGTGCGAGAAGTTCGGCGTCAGCTACGACGCGATCAAGGCGCGCGAGGCCTGAAACCCGCACGGACTGCGCACGAAGCCTTCAGCTTCGCTGCGGTTCCCGTGAACCAAAGCCCGCCACGGCTCTCGTCGTGGATCGGGCTTTTGGTGTTGGTCGTTCTCGGTGGCGTGGGGCTCGGTGGATGCGCCCCCGCGACCTTTGAGACGACGGGGCCGACCTCCGTGGCCGCGACCGGGATCGCGCCGCCCGTCGGGCCGCTGCCCACCCTGCTGCTCGAGGACCCGACGCGCTGGGGGGCTGTCCGTGAGGTCACGGTGGTCTCCGTTCAGGCCGCGCAGGCGTCAGGAGCGGTCGAACGCTGGATCTTGCGCGCCTCGGACGCGGGCGACGCGCTCGAGGTCGCCTGGCCCCGGCTCGCGGGTGGCGGCGACGACGTCACGCGTCGGGCCTTGCAGGTCGGACAGGCGCTGAGGGTCGGGGTCAGGCTCGAAGGCGGTGGCTTCCTGCTGCGCCTGTGGCTGGCGGACGCGACCGGCGTGCAGCAGGTCCTGGTGGCGATCGGCGTCAACGCGGCTCTCCCGGAGGATCTCCGGGACCTCCGCGTCGAGCTGGGGCTCGGTCCCGAGCAGCAGCGCGCGACCGAGGTCGTCGCGCGCCTCGACGGTTGTCGGAGCGCCTGGCAGCACGCGGCGCTCGGCTTCGTGTGGCGGGATGGCGTCGCCTGGATCGGGCCGGGAGAGGCGCGTCTCCTCACCACGGGCGACGGCGCGCGCTTCGAGGTGGCCGTGCATGCGAGCGCTCGACCGCTCACCGAGGGGGTCGGGCGCTGTCGGACAGAGGCGATCGTCGCCTGGTCCCTCGTGCGGCGCGAGTGATGCGGCGCAGGTGGCCCCATCCTGATGCGGCAGCCGCCCGCGCGGGTCATGGCGGCGGCTCGGCCTGTGGGCGTCTGCTTCGGCTTGCGCGGCGGGGCCGGACCGGTCACGCTCGGGCGGGCCGAGGGCGAGAAGCGCTGCCGGTCCGGGAGGCGCGATGACGGGCGGGGAAGGGCAGCTGCGACGGATTGCGGTGGTGGCGGCGGTGCTCGAGGCGGGGCCTGGCGCCCCGGAGTGTCCGGCCGAGCTCCTCGCGGCAGCGGGCGCTGGTAGTGCCGGGCCAGGGCTGTGGCTGCTGGCGCGCAGGCGCCCTGGCAAGAGCCTTGGTGGCCTCTGGGAGCTCCCGGGTGGCAAGATTGAGCCAGGTGAGGCGCCCACCTTCACCCTCGCGCGCGAAATCCGCGAAGAGCTCGGGCTCGAGGTCGAGGTCGGCGACTTCGTCGGCCGCGTCGAGCATGCCTACGACTTCGGCGTCGTCATCCTCGAGGCCTGGCGGGCGCGGGTCGTCGGTGGTGTCTGGGAGGCGGTCGACCATGACGCGTTCGCGTGGGTCGACCAGACCACGGCTGGCGCGTTCACGCTGGCCCCGGCTGACGTCCCGCTGGTCGCGCTGCTCTGAGTCACGCTCGGGGGACTTGGCAGCCCCCTGGGGCATGGAGCAGCCGAGCACGGGCCGAGTGAGGACGGCCCGCGGTCAGGCGCCGCGCCACAGCCTCACTGGCGCGTGACGAGGTCGATGGACTCCTCGACGCGGGCCCGCGACGAGTGGTGGGTGACGCGCAAGAAGAAGTTGCCGGGTTCGGAGAGGCCGACCTGGATGGGCGACCCGACGACCCCGCCGGGGGGGTGCGCGACAATGAAGCGACAGGTCAGGGCGTCGCACCCGAGCTCGCGAAGCTCGGCCCGACGCCGCCGCTTCTCGCTCAGCGCCACGAGGAGGCCGGTGGGGACCTCGACGTGGAAGAGGACGTGCTCCGCGCCGTGATGCTCGGTGAGCAGGTCGACCTCGACCCAGGTCGTCTCGTCGACAGGCGGGGCCACGATCAGCTCGCGGCGGTGGTCGAAGCGTGCGACGCCTGGGTCCGTCACGACGTGGGCGAGCGTCCCGGCAGCGGCTGCGGCGAGGATGAAGCCGAACCACATCAACATGTTGCGGGAGCGGGGCCGCTTCAGGCTCTCGGCCGTGTCGATACGCCGCGCGAGGGTCCGCTCGAACCCGTCCGAGAGCTGCTCGGCACGCACGGACGCGGAGGCCCGCTTGATTGCCTCGGAGAGCGTCGTGCTGGGTGTGGGAGTTCCGCTCATGATTTTGCGCCCTTTTTCGTGAGCATCGCGGCGAGCTCGCAGCGTGCGCGATGGTGGCGGCTCTTGACCGTTCCGAGAGCGACTCCGAGCACGATCGCGACGGTCTCGTGCGGCAGCTCCTCGATGTCACAGAGTGTTATCACATCCCGGTGGATGTCGGGAAGGTCGCGGATCGCGTCGCGCACGATGGTCGCGTCGAGGTGGCTCGCGATCGTGTATTCGACCTCGTCCGCGGTTGCGCTCGTGAGGCGTCCGAAGCTGTCCCGGATGATGTCGGCGAAGGCCGTCACGATGGCGAAGCGGCGGCGATGTCCGCGGAGACGCTCGAGGTGTTCGGCCCGGATGATGGCGAGGAACCAGCCGAGCACGCTCCCGCGGCCGTCGTAACCTGCGCGATGGGTCCAGGCCCGGACGAGGGCCGCCTGCAGCAGGTCCTCGGACTCCTCGCGGTTTCGCGCGCGGACGAGGGCGTAGCGGAAGAGGGCGGGCAGATGCTCGCGGACCGCACTGTCGAAGTCCACGCGAGCCGCCAGCGTCGGGCGGGCAGGGTGGAGGCTCTCGAAGTGGGTGTCGGCTACAGCCATCGGAGCCGTGACTACACCCGGTGCACCGGCCTGACAAGCGGTGGGAGGGGGCGATTCACCGGTCCACCCTCGGAGGGGGCAGGTCGGATCAGACCAGTTCAGCCATCGGGCGCCCCGTCCGGTTGGTCCGCCATCGCGAGGGTGGGCGTCTGGTCGCTCCGCGAGGGATCGCGGTCAGAGCGTCCCGACGACCTGCGTGTAGACAAAGGTCGGCGTGCCACGTCGGCCGTCGGGCGCGTCATGCGCGAACGGCCCCCGCGAGAGCACCGCTGCGCCGATTTCCAGGGTCATGTTTCCCGGCAAGACCTGCCATCGGAGGCGGGCCTCAAGCTGCTGGCCGATGTCGCGCCCGGACTGTCCCGTAGGGTCGCGGAGCGGCGCGTTCAGCCAGGCATCTCGGACCGAGGCGAGCCACGCGAGGCGCCAGCCGACGAAGGCCTCGAGCGTGGGATGGGGCGCCAGTTCAAGGCGCAGGCCGGGTGACGTGAGGTTGCTGCGCGCGAGCGGGCCGAAGAGGCCGGTCGGACCGAGCTCAAACCGCCGCACGCCAAAGAGCGGGTCGAAGCGGTTGTTGTCACGATCGTCGGGGTGGCCATCACCGCTGGCGTGGTCAAACTGCAACACGAGACGCGGGGACCACGGCGTGTCGAACCGGTGGCCCATCGAGGCGTGGAGGAAGAACGCGCGGTGGTCGAGGCTCGTCGTGTCGCTTGCGGCCGAGGTCGCGCGCGAGCGGCCGAACTGGCCCATCACCTCGAGCTGACCGTCGAACTCACCAGTCGCGGGAGGTCGCAGCGCGCGGAGTCCCGGGGTCCACAGCCGCCTGTCCGAGCTTGGCGTGAGCGCTGTATCCCGTTCGGACAGCCCGACGACAAAGGCCTCGAGTCGCGTGCGGGCCCCGACGGGGCGACTGCTCCAGAAGGCCGCCCAGAGGAGGGCCGCCGTGTTCTCGCGGTCGCGCGCGACGGTGCCCTGGCCGAGATCCGCGGCGTCCGTGGGCAGGCGCGTGACGGGGACGACGGCGAAGACCCTCAGGTGGTCCTGACGCGGGCTCGTCCACTGCAGATCGATGCCGGTAAACGCGTTGATGGTGTTGCGGAAGTCGTTGCGCGCAAGGAGGCGGCGGCTGCCCAGATCCATCGTCATTCGCCCGACGGCGAGGGAGGCGACGTC
>SYAK01000549.1 GCA_005788935.1 Pseudomonadota bacterium | reverse complement strand
GAAATCGGCGAGATGCCGCTCGCGCTCCAGGTCAAGCTGTTGCGTGTCCTGCAAGAGCACGTCGTCACGAAGGTGGGGGACACCCGCCCCGAGCGCGTCGACATCCGCGTCATCGCCGCGACGAATCAACGCATGGCTGAGGCCGTCGCCGAGGGTCGATTCCGTGAAGATCTGTTCTACCGTCTAAATGTCGTGTCGCTGACGCTGCCGCCGCTGCGCGAGCGCGGGGACGACATCCTCGTGCTCGGGCGCTTCTTCATCGCCCGTTACGCGCCGAGCCTCTCCCCGGGTCAGGCCGTCCCGACGCTCGGCCGCGCGGCGGTCTCGGCGCTTGGCCGCTGGCGCTGGCCCGGCAACATTCGCGAGCTTGAGAACCGCGTGCGCAAGGCCCTCGTCTTCTGCGAGGGCGGTGTCATCACGCCCGCCGATCTCGACCTGCCCGACGAGGGGGAGGTCCGCATCCTGCCGCTCACCGAGGCGCGCGAGGTGTGGCAGCGCGACTACATCAACCGGGTGCTCGCGCTGAACGACGGCAACCGCAGCAAGACGGCCCGCGACCTCGACGTCGACCCACGCACCATCTTTCGCCACCTCGAGCGCGAGCGCAGCGAGGGGGACGCGTGACCCAGCCGCGTCACGAGGGGGTATGACATTCGTGTCCTACCCGCCCGGGACCACGGGACGTGGGACCGCATGGACGCAGGCGTTGTGCCACTTGGCGCGTTTCTTGCCTCTGGTCCTCGCCGTGAGCGCCTGCCTGCCACCGGACTATGAGGTCGCGCCCGAGCCGAACGCTCCCGTCGCGATCGCGAAGGCGCGACTGCCCGTCTCGCCCGACGTCTTCCATCGCCTCGGAGGCTGCCCGCCCCCGCCGCTCGAGCTTGACGTCCTGCAGGGGCTGCAGAACCCGGACGGCGATCGCCTGTATTCGGCCTGGCTCGTCAACCATGTGCCCGGTCAGGGAGGTCGGCCCGACGTCACCTCGACGACCTCGCCAGCACCGTTCGTGTTCGACCCGTGTACCAACCCGAAGGTGCGCACTGGCGCCGCCATCAACACCATCGAGTTCGTCGTCCTGGACCGCGCCCCGGTGTCGTTCGATGACGGCGACGCGGTGCGGACGCCCGTCGACCCGGACACGACCGCGACCAACGTGGTCTGGTTCGTCGGCGTTGATGATCTCGGCTGCTGTGGAGGTACTCCGTGACGCGGTCCGTGTCGGTCGGAGCCCTCTGGGCCCTCTTCGCGACCCTCGCGGCCTGTGAGGAACCTTCAGGCGTCGGTGCTTGCGAGGCGGATGCGGACTGCGCGTCCCCGCTCGCGTGCGTTGAGCGGATCTGCGCGATGGCGGGACCGACGGCCTTGCCGCTCCAGCTTCGGGTGACCCCGCCAGCCGACGCAGGTCTGCCCCCGCAGCAGTTCGCGCGCCTCGACCCGCGCGCCGGGACGATCACGCTCGCCGCGCCGCTGACGGTCCGCGGGGTCATTCGGCCCGCCGACGACGCCTTCACCGTCAACGTCCCGGGGGATATCGCGTTCCAGGCCGAGGGCCTCATCGCCGGGCTGCCGCAGCGGTTCGGGGCGCCCTCTCTCGAGGGGGTGGACGCGGCGGGTGACGGGTTCCGGGTCGAGCTGCGCGAGGGGTTCGACTATCGCGTGACCTTCGTCCCCGCAGACGCAACCTGGCCGCGGGTGTTCTTCGACCTCCGGGCCGCCGATTTGCCTGGTCTCCCGGGAGGGCGCCTCGATCCGGCGCGCCTGGCGCTCCCATCGGCTCGAGCCACGCTGCGGCTCACGGGCCGAGTCGAGACCTTGGCCGGAGACCCCGTCCCCCAGGCCCGGGTGGCCGCCCTCACGCCCCGCGGCGAGCTCCTCGCGGTGACGGTCGCCGATCCGGTCGACGGCAGCTTCTCGATGCCGATATCACCGCAATTTCCGGAGGTCGGGCTTCGGATTGAGTCTCCCGACAGCGGGCGGCCGTTTCCGGAGTACCGCGTCGACGCCGTCACGGTCTCCGTGCCAGCCATCATCACGCTGCCCTTCGATGTCGACGACACGACGACCTTCGAGGCGCACGTGCGCGTCGTAGGCGGGGCGGACGGAGCCCCGGTCGCGGGGGTGCCCGTGACCGTCGTCGGGCTCCTGCCGGAAGGCGCGGTGCGCGCGACCGCGCTGACGGATGCGGACGGGCGGGCCCGCCTCAGGACCTTCGCTGGCGCCTACGAGTGCCTCGTCGCGGTCCCGGCGGGGGCTCCGTGGGCGAGCTGGCATGGCTACATGACGCTCGGGCCGGACCTCACCGGGGCGAGCGCGCCGGAGATTCGGCTCGCGCAGCGGCCGACGCTCGATGTCCATGTGCTCGCCTTCAACGGCGTCGCGGTCCCTCACGGGGTCATCACGTTCGAGCGCGATCCGTCGCCTGGCGCCGGTGCGCTCGCCATCGCGCCCGAAGCACGGTCGATCGAGCTCGATCCCGCGGGACGGACCTCCCTGACCCTCGAGCCCGGGACCTACCTCGCGCGCTACGCCCCGGCGCGGGCTTCGGGTGCACCCATGGCCTTCCGGGTCGGCTTCGAGGTGGGGACGTCGTCGACCGCGCTCCTCTGGCGCCTGCCGCAGCCGTCGCGCCTCAATTTCGTGGTGGCCGGGCCGGAGGGCGCTCCGCTCGCCGACACCACGGTCGAGCTGTGGGTCCCGTCGACGGGGGGCGGTGACGCGCGGCTGCTCGGCCGGGCCTTGACCGACGCTGGGGGCGCGCTTCAGGTCCTCGTCCCCCACGTCGAAGCGAGCCCATGACCTCACCGCCGCCCGACCGCTCCCAGTCACGCGCTGTCCGTCTCGCGTGGCGCGTGACCCTGGTGCTGGCGCTCGCCTTCGGGTTCAGCACCATCGTCGACCTTGGGATCCTGCGGGGCCCGCTGCTTGCTCTCGCGGCGGTCGGCGTCGTGACGACGGGCTGGCTCGCCTGGGACGAAACGCGCGGCGAGGGGCATGCGCTCGCGAGCATGCGCGCCCGCTGGCTGTCCGAGCTGCCCTGTTCGGTCGATGGGGACCGCCTCGTCCTCGACCCCGCCGACGGCGGACCTCCGCGCCTTGTCCGGCTCGCGCGCCTGCCCGATGGGACCCCGTGTGCCGCGGTCTTCGTGCCGACGGCGCCGGCCACGGACGGCTTTCGCATCTGGCCGCGCGTCGCGTCGCGTCCCGGGTTTGACGGGGCCGAGCCGCAGGTGGGTGGTCCCGCGCTGACGCCCCTGCCAGGGGCCGCCTCGATCCTGCAGCAGCTGCTCTCGAAGGACGCCGAGACCGCGCCAGCGCCCCGCCGCCTCGTCCAGCTCGAGGTCGAGGGAAACGCCCCGGAGCTCCTGTTGAGCCGCCTGCGCAAGGCGCCGCGCGCCGCGCTCGTCGAGACGATTCACCTGCACGGGGACGCGTTCCGGGGTATGACGTTCGACGGTGCGGAGCTCGGAACACACTGGGTTGGCCCGGTCGCGCTCGACCCTCCGCGCCTGATGGCCGCGGCGACGCCGCTGCTCGACGCGATGTCACCGCGACCGGTCAATCGGCCAACTGTTTTGAACTGAAAGCATATCGGAGAGCCCCGTCATGTCCGACGTCAAGAACACGATCATCATCGGCTCCGGTCCAGCTGGTCTGACCGCCGCCATCTATACGGCGCGCGCGAATCTCGCCCCGGTGGTCTTCGAGGGCCTCCAGCCCGGCGGGCAGCTTACCATCACGACCGAAGTCGAGAACTTTCCGGGCTTCGAGCACGGCATCCAGGGGCCCGAGCTCATGGACGTGATGCGCCGTCAGGCCGAGCGCTTCGGCAGCCAGCACCGCT
>SYAK01000548.1 GCA_005788935.1 Pseudomonadota bacterium | reverse complement strand
GGCGCCCTCGGGGCCCCGGTCGCCCTGGGCGCCAGCTGGCCCCCGTTCTCCAGCCGGTCCCATCGGACCGACAGCACCTGCTGGCCCGGGCTCTCCGGGCGGGCCTGCGGCGCCCTCGGAACCGCGCTCACCCGGAGGGCCCTGGGGGCCTTGCTGGCCCTCGGGGCCACTCTCGCCTGCCGGGCCAGCTGGCCCGCGTTCGCCGGGCGCGCCTACGAGACCCGACAGGTCACCGACCCAGCGACCGCTGTTGTCGATGACCAGCTTGCCGTTGATGGTCACGGACCGCGGCGTGATGTCGCCCGTGACGTTGCGGGCCTCCTCTGCGAAGCCGGTCATGAGCGCGTACGGGACCGAGCCGACGCGGGCCCGCCCCATCTCTGGCGCGCCCTCGAGCCCGAACCCGAGCCAGAGTTCTCTGGCGGCAACAAGGTCTTCCGGGACGAGCGCCTCGACCTCTCCGAGTTGGACCGAGAAGAGCCCCCGAGAGACCGGGACCGCCTCCCGACCCTCTCGGTACTCGACCCAGAGCGGCACTGCGGCGTCGGCGGAGTCGTAGAGCGAGAACTCCATCGCCAGCGGACCCTCTAGAGGCACGCCATCGAGGTCTGTGGCGAGCCCCTGAACCGGAATGAGGCGGGGTGGCTCGGCGCTTGCGCTCCCTGTCGAGGCGAGCAGCGCCGTTAGCGCCGCAACTCCTGCCGCGGCGCGATGCCATCGGGTCGTGGCCATGCGTGTTCTCCCATGTCGCGTTGATGGGTGCTGCCCGTCAGGGCCCGTCGTGTGCTTCGGCCGCGCGCGGCGGCACGCCAATGGTGATGCGGGTGGTTCCGTCCTCGCCCTGAGCGCCGACGAGCGGACTCCCGACCTCGAGGACGACCCGGCTGCTCCCGTCCTGGAACGTCATTCGGGACACGCCTGGTTGGACGCGGGCGGCGTCTGACGGCGTCCGGGCTCCGCAGTCAGGGGCGTCCTCGTCCACAGCGCCGTCACAGTCAGCGTCGCGCCCGTCGCAGGTCAGGTCGTGCTCTTCGAAGCCCGGGACCTGCGAGTAGTCGCAGACGAGACCCGCGGGGGTGCATGTCAGCGCGACGGAGGTCGGCGAGTCGGCGCAGATGCCGAGCGCCGGACACAGCTCCGCGACACGGTCCCGACTTGGCGTGAGGGTCGGGTCACACGGACCTGCGGCGGCATCGCCAGCGCAACCTCCACCGACGTGGAGGACCAGGACGACCGCACTGCCACCGTGAAGTGCGGTCCAGAGTCGTTGGGATACGCGCCGCATGCTCAGAAGACACATCTGGAAGCGGCGGCTGTCAAGGGTGCTTGAAGTAATGCCGACGCAAACCGGGCCCTCGGGTGTCTATCGACCGAACATCACGACGGAATGTGGACCCGCTGCGGGCATGTATTCCATGTCCTGCCTCACCTGTGTGCGCAGGACTCGCGGTCGATGGCTCGGCACGCGTCGGTCGGCCCTCCGTGAATGACGCCTCATTCATGACGACCTCGCCCCCCTCGGGACGCCACTGTCCGAGACCTCGGCGAAGAGGCGTCCATCGGGTCGCAGCCCGCCGCAGCGACCGCCCGCGACGCGTCGCGGGACGGCTGCGCAGAACTCCGCTTGCAGACCTCGCCCATGATCGCTAGTTTCACGGTTGAGCGCTGTCGCGGGCTACTTGCGGTATCGAACCAAGCTGAACAGGTGTTCCATGCAGACTAAAAGCCGTGTTGTGATCGGGGTGGCGGTCGCCAGCGCTGCGATGATTGGCCTCCGCGCGGGTGACGACCGCGCCCCTGACACAGCCCCCGCGACCCTCGAAGCCGCATCCCGGCAGCCCGACGCGGCGCCGTCACAGTCCCCAACGGCGCAAAGCGCTGTCTTCGCCACCGCGGGCGTGACCGCGCCTGCCGCCTGGCAGGACACCGTCGCGGCGCGGGTCGTCGCGACGCAGTACGCACCCGCGGTTCGTGCCGAGGGCGGCCTCGTGGCGTCCAACCCCTCCCATGGACTCGCCCTCGCGTGGGACGCGCAAGGCGTCCGCATCGACGCGCGCCCGGGTGACGAGGGAGGTCTCGGCGAGCTTCGGCTCGAGACCCGACGCGTCGGGCGGACGCGCGACCACGGAGGGCTCGGTGGCGCCTTCGCGGAGGGGGAGTGTCGGCCAGACGGAGCTATCGACGCGGAGGGCGCCTGCATCAGGCGGGTGGCCCGCACCGAGGGTGGCGTCACGGAGTGGTACGAGAACCGGCCTGACGGCCTCGAGCAGGGCTGGACGCTGGCTTCACGGCCGCCGGGAGACGGACATCTCGAGGTCGCGGTCGCGGTGTCTGGCGCGTCGGTCGCCCTCGACGCCGACGGCAAGACCGCGACGATCGCGCCGTCGGGTGGTCGCAATCTGCGCTATGGCGGGCTCCGGGCCTGGGACGCCTCGGGGCGCGAGCTCGTCGCGGCCCTTGCGCTCGGGGACGGTGGTCTGCGCGTCACGGTCGACGACGCAGGGGCGCAGTATCCCGTCACGATCGATCCGCTCCTGACCAGCATCGCCTGGGCCGCCGAGTCAAACCAGGCCTCGGCCCAGTTCGGCGGCGCCATCGCGAGCGCGGGGGACGTCAACGGCGACGGCTTCGTCGACGTGGTCGTCGGCGCCAGCCGCTTCACCGCGCCAAGCTGCACCACCGCGAACTGCATCAACTCCGGCGCGGCCTTCCTGTTCCTCGGAGGTGCGAGCGGCATCGCGACGACGGCGGCCTGGACGGCCTACGGCGAGCGCAACTACGCCTACTACGGCTTCAGCGTCTCGGGCGCGGGCGACGTCAACGGGGACGGGTTCGCGGACGTCGTCGTCGGCGCCTACGGGCAGACCACCCCGAATGCGAACGCCGGGCGCGTCTATGTCTATCACGGCGGAGCCTCCGGGCTGGCCTCGTCGCCCGCCCGCATCCTGAGCGAGACGCAGGCGCAAGCGAAGTTCGGCACGGCCGTCGGGGCTGCGGGCGACGTCAACGGCGACGGCTTCGCCGACATCCTGGTCGGGGCGCCCGGCTATACCGCGACGCTCGCGAGCGAGGGGCGAGCGCTCGTCTACCACGGCGGCCCGACCGGGATCGCCGAGACGCCGAGCCTGACCTTTGACGGCGGGCAGGCGAGCGCGCTCTTCGGTGCGGCGGTCTCGGGGGTCGGCGACGTCAACGGCGACGGCTTCGCCGACGTGATGGTCGGCGCGACGAACTTCACCTCGACGAGCGGCAGCTTCGAGGGGCAAGTCCGCCTGTACACGGGCGGCGCGACCGGCCTCTCGGCGACGGCGGGGTGGACCTCGGCCGCGGGCTTCTTCGGCGGCGCGAACCAGTACGGCGGCGGAGCCCTCGCGACGGCGGGCGACTGGAACGGCGACGGGCTCAGCGACGTCCTGATCGGCGTCGGAACGGCCGGTCCCGGGCGCGGCCGATTGTTGTTCGGCTCGGCGACGACGTTCCCGGGGACGGCTTGCACGGTCTCGTCGGGCAATGGCTTCGGCGCCGCGGTGACCTCGCTCGGCGACGTGAACGGGGACGGCTTCGCGGACGTCGCCTTCGGGGCGCCCGGGAACAACTCGGGGACGGGCGCGACCCACGTCTACCTCGGCGGCGGCGGCTGCCCGACCTCGGCGAGCTGGACGCTCTCCGGGAGCGCGACCGCCCAGAGCTTCGGTGGCGCCGTCGCGGGCGGCGACTGGAACGGGGACGGCTACGGCGACCTCGTCGTCGGCTGGCCGCTCTACACGAACGTCGAGACCAACGAGGGGCGCGTCAGCGGCTACTTCGGCGCCCAGAGCGGCCTCGGCGGGACGCCGTTCAACGATCTCGCGGGCATCGAGGACAACGCGCAGCTCGGCGCGAGCATGGCGCTCGCGGGCGACGTCAACGGCGACGGCTACCCCGACCTCATCCTCGGCGCGCCCTACGCGACGGGCGCCGCGAGCCAGGCTGGCAAGGCCCACATCCTGCACGGCGGGCCGAACGGCTACGCGGCCACGCCGAGCTGGACCTACGCGGGCGACCTCGCCAACGCGCGGGCGGGGCTCGCGGTGTCCGGTGCGGGCGACATCAACGGCGACGGCTACGCGGACGTCGTGGTCGGCGCCCCCGACTACAACGGGACCTTCCCGACCTGCGGCCGCGTCTACGCCTTCTACGGTGGACCGAGCGGGGTCTCCGCGACCCCGGCGTGGGTCGGGGAGGGCGAGGCGGCGGGCGCGCGCTTCGGCGCCTCGCTCGCGGTCAACGGCGACTTCAACGGCGACGGCTTCTCGGACCTGCTGGTCGGCGCCCCGACGCAGTCGAACGGCAGCGCCGCGAACGCGGGCCGCGTGTACCTCTACCTCGGCAGCGCCAGCGGCCCCAGCCTCTACCCCGACTGGACCTACGAGCGAGGTCAGGCGCAGGCCCGCGTCGGCGCGGCCGTCGCCTTCGTCAGCGACGTCAACGCCGACGGCTACGACGACTTCCTGCTCGGCGCGAGCCAGTTCACGAACACCCTGAGCGGCGAGGGCGCCGCGTGGGCCTTCCTCGGCAACGCCACCGGCCTCCCCGCCGCGCCCGCTTGGGTCACCTACGGGAGGGAGGCGGGCGCTGCCTATGGCAGCGCGCTCGCCGCGGCTGGGGACGTCAATGGAGACGGCTACGCGGACGTGCTCGTCGGCGGGTACGGCTACAATTTCTGGAACTGGTCGGATACCGGGAATTCCATTTTGTTCACTGGATTCTCGGGCGGCCTTTCCAATTTTGCAAACATCGCTGCGCTGTCACATGAACACGTATTACAGTCTGGGGCTTACTTCGGTTCAGCGATCGGTTCTGCGGGCGACATAAATGGCGACGGCCTTGCCGATCCTATGGTAGCCGCGCCACTGTACGACAGCGTAAACCTTCCCGATTCGGGTCGAGTCTTGATTCTGGCGCCATCTAAGGCAACCGAGACCCGATGGGCGTTTTTCAATACTATTCTTACGTGGTCGAACGCTGAAGCAGATTGTGTGGCACGAGGAGGCCATCTCGCTGTTCCGAGAATGGATGCGGAGCTTCGAGCCTTGCAGCAACTCACCGGTGGAGCGTCTGTCTGGCTCGGGCTACGGGATGTCACCGAGGGCGTGTGGACGTCCGTCTGGGGCGGTAGTGCACCCTTCCTACCTTGGGGAGCATCGCAGCCCGACAACGCGGGAGGCAACGAAGACTGCGCGGTCTCGGGTGTCGAGTACAACGATCTGAATTGCTCAAGTTTAGTGCCCTATGTCTGTCAGGATGTGACGAACACAGCGACAGGTGCGACGGCAACATATCGGGGTATCAGACTTAGTCCGCATGCGAGATTCGACGGGTGGAGCGCCTCCACGGCGTTTGGCAACCAGGTGGCCGGAGTAGGAGACCTGAACGGCGACGGTTTCGGCGACTTCGCCATAGCGGCCGCACAGGAGCCGACCTCGACCCGTCGCGGCCGCATCGCGGTCTTCCGTGGCAACTCGGCGGATCTGCCAGCGGGTCGCAACCTGCGCTTCGGGGTGCGGCAGCTGCAGGCGGCGGGCGGCGTGCCGCTGCCGACGGGCGGGCGCGCGACGACCGCGGGCAGCTTCGCCATCCGCTTCGAGCAGGCGCGGGCCCCGTTCCCCGAGACGCGCGCGCGGATCGAGTTCGAGGTGAAGCCGCTCGCGACGCCGTTCGACGGGCTCGGCACGACCATCACCCCGAACTGGTCGACCGCGCTGAACGCGGCGCCGGCGCTCAACGCGACCGTCGCGGGCCTCACCTCCGGCACCTATCACTGGCGTGCCCGTCTGCGCTACGACCCGGCCCGCAGCCCGCAGTGGACGCGCTCTCGCTGGTTCTACGGCGGCGACTCGGGCTCGCCGCTCGGCAACCACGTCCGCGTCCCGGGCATCACCCACCCGAACGGCACCGCCTGCACCGCCAACATCCAGTGCTCGAGCGGCTTCTGCGCCTCGGGCGTCTGCTGCAACTCCGCCTGCGACGGAGGTGTCTGCCAGGCCTGCAACCTCGCGGGCAGCGAGGGCACGTGCAGCTTCAAGTCGGCCGCCACCGAGTGCCGCGGCGCGGTCGACGCGTGCGACGCCGCCGAGTTCTGCTCGGGCACCGCCGCGACCTGCCCGGCCGACGGCGTCAAGACGGCGGGCACCGCCTGCGACGACGACGGGAACCCTTGCACGCTTGACCGATGCGACGGGACCTCGACCGCGTGTCAACGGCCCGCAGGCAACGCGGGCGCCGTCTGTCGCGCCTCGGCGGGTGCGTGCGACGCCGCGGAGACTTGCAGCGGCACCAGCGCCCAGTGTCCAGCAGACGCCAAGCGGCAGGCCGGCACCATGTGCCGCGCCGCCGAGGGCCTGTGCGACGTGGCCGAGACCTGCAACGGCACCTCGAACACCTGCCCGAACGACGCGCTGCGAGCTGCGGGCGCCTCCTGTCGACCCGCCGCGGGCGAGTGCGACATGACCGAGTCCTGTGACGGCGTCTCGGCGCAGTGCCCGGACGACGGCAAGGTCGCCGCTGGTACCGCGTGTTCATCGGACAACAACCCGTGCACCGTGGACCGTTGCGACGGCGCGAGCCCGACCTGCAGCTACGCCGCTGGCAACGCGGGGACCGTGTGTCGCGCCGCGACGGATCTGTGCGACGCGGCCGAGGCCTGCAGCGGGACGTCGCCGACGTGCCCCGCCAACGCGCTGAAGGAGGCGGGGGCCGTCTGTCGCGCCGGCGGTGGCCCCTGCGACGCGGCCGAGACCTGCAGCGGGACCTCCGCCGCCTGTCCGGCCGATCGCCTCGCGACAGCGGGGACTCAGTGCCGCGCGGCCGAGGGCCTGTGCGACCTCGTCGAGAGCTGCGACGGGACGACGGCGCTCTGCCCGACCGACCGCAAGGCTGCGGCCGGGACGGAGTGTCGCGCGTCGGTCGGGATGTGCGACGCCGCCGAGACCTGCGACGGCACCGGCGGCCAGTGCCCCGCGGACGCCTTCGCGCCAGCGGGCGGCGTCTGTCGCGCCTCGGGAGGCGCCTGCGACGTCGCCGAGACCTGCTCCGGGACGAGCGCGACCTGCCCCGCGGACGCCAAGGTCGCCTCCGGCACCGAGTGCCGTGGCTCGGGTGGGCTATGCGACGCGCCCGAGGCCTGTGACGGCGCGACGAACGCCTGTCCGGCCGATCGCCTCGCGACGGCTGGCACCGAGTGCCGCGCGGCGTCAGGCCTGTGCGACGCCGCCGAGACGTGTTCGGGCAACTCGGCCCTGTGTCCTGCCGACCGCCTCGCGACCGCTGGGACGCAATGCCGCGCGGCCGCTGGGCTGTGCGACGTGGCCGAGACGTGCTCGGGCACCACCGCCGAGTGTCCCACTGACGCGAGGGTTGGCGCAGGGACCGAGTGCCGCGCTGCGAGCGGGGCGTGCGACGTCGCCGAGGCCTGCGACGGGGCGAGCGCCGCGTGTCCGGCCGACCGGTTCGCGACGGCCGGCCTCGAGTGCCGCGCGTCGGGTGGGCTCTGTGACGTGGCCGAGACCTGCTCCGGAACGAGCGGCGCGTGCCCGGTCGACGTGCGGGTGAGCGCGGGGACGCAGTGCCGGGCCTCGGCGGGCGGCTGTGACGCGGCCGAGGTGTGTGACGGCGCGACCGTGGCCT
>SYAK01000547.1 GCA_005788935.1 Pseudomonadota bacterium | reverse complement strand
GCGGCGGCTCGGGGGTCGCCACCGGGCCGCTCCCGGCCTTCCGCCAGTTCAGGTGTCGCACCACGTCGCGCGCCATGCCGAGCGCTTCGACCTCGTCACGCGCGAGCCAGTCGGCGACGCCCGAGGTTCGGGCATGCATCCGCGCCCCGCCGAGCGCCTCGTCGTCGACGACCTCGCCGGTTGCCATCTTCACGAGTGGCGGGCCCGCGAGAAAGACGCGGGCGCCGCCGTCGACCATGATGACGTACTCCGACAGCCCCGGGACGTAGGCCCCGCCCGCGGTCGAGCTGCCGAAGACGACACAGATGGACGGCAGCCCGGCCTTCGAGCGGCGCGTGATGTCCCTGAAGGCTTGCCCGCCCGGCACGAAGATCTGGCTCTGGTTCGGCAAGTCGGCGCCAGCCGACTCGGTCAGCGCGATGGTCGGCAGCCCGTTCTCGTCGGCGATCTCCTGCAGACGCTGGCTCTTGCGGAGGCCCCACTCGTTGATGGCGCCACCCTTCATCGTGGCTTCATTGGCGGTGATGAGGCACTCGACGCCCGAGACGACACCGAGGCCGCCGACGAGGCCGCCGCCAGTCCCCACGCCGCGCATCCCGTATCCGACGAGCGGCAGCAGCTCGAGGAAGTGGCTGCCCGGGTCGAGCAGGCGCTCGATGCGCTCGCGTGGCAGCAGCTTGCCCTTCGCGACGTGGCGGGCGTTGTACTTGTCGCCGCCGCCCGCACGGGCCTCGGCTAGCGCCGCCTCGAGCTTCGCGAGCGACTCGAGGGCGGCGGCGCGATTTTGTTGATAGGCTGGGCTCGCGACGCGAACCTGGGACGAAATCGGCTGCATCATGGGTCTCGGTTCGGTGGAGGGCGTCGCGCGCCGGACACGGCCAGGAAGGCGAATAGCGTCAAATACTACGGAGGCCCTCCGTGCGTCGCAAGGAATGCCCCGAGTCGACAGCGGATTCCCACATCGGCAGGAGTGTGTTGATGCTCTCACGCTATCAGTCCAGCGTTAGATCGCGCGTCGAGAAGATCTACAGCTTTGCGATCGCGATGTTCGTGATCGGGCTCGCGGTGTCGGGCGAGGCCTGGGCGACGCCCGAGCTGCGCGCGGTCGAGCCAGGGCTCGCGGACCTGCCGCTCGGGCAGAATCGCGCGGCGCTCCGGGGATGGCTCGCAGGCCGTTTCGCCGCCTCCGCGGGCCCGGGAGCCCCGGCCGAGCTCGCGGAGCGGGCCCGACAGCAGGCGGCACGCACGGCCGAGCTCGACCGCATCATGGGGGGCGAGGTGGCCTTCGGCGGGGTCCGGACGCCGTGGGATGCGAGCATCCTCTCAGGCGAATTCGGCCACGGCAGCGGGGAGTCCCTCATCGTCTGGCAGGACGAGGGCGCCGCCCACTTCTTCTTCCTCGCGGGCGGGATGCTCTGGAAATACGCCCGTCAGCTCGACGGAACGCTGCCGCTCGCCGAGCGGGCCCTCGCGTGGCAACGCCGCCTCGGGCGTTCGCCAGACGCGGACGAGGGCGGCCTGCGCCGCTGGGACACAAAGCGCCTGTCGCTCGGACTCGCAGACCGCCGAGCTGACCACGGCGGCGACCTGTTGCTCGTCTGGGACCGGGAGGCCGCGAAGAACCTCCTCGCCCGCCGCAAGCCACTCACGCCCGACCTGCCGCGGGACCCCGCGGTCGACCGGCTCGACGACTTCCTGTTGCCCGCTGGCGCGGACTGACCTCGCGCGCCCGCGCCCTTGGGTGGCGCGTGGCGCACGGGCCTTCAGACGTGGCGTTCGAGCTTGCGACGCACCTCGAGGAAGTGCCGCAGGCGCGCCTCGACTCGGCCGTTGACCGAATCGGGCGGGTAGGTGCCGTCGTCAAGGCGCGTACCCATCTGCAGCCCGGTCAGCAGCTCGAGCGCCGCGTCGGCCGTGTCGACCGCCCACAGGTTGAAGCGCCCAGCCTTGACGGCCTCGATGAGCGGCGCCTTCAGCATCAGGTGCTTGATGTTGGCGCGCGGGATGATGACGCCCTCGATCCCCTGCAGGCCGCGCATCTCGCAGATGTCGAAGAAGCCTTCGATCTTGGCGTTCAGACCGCCGACCGCCTGAACCTCGCCACGCTGATTCAAGGCGCCTGTGACCGCAATGCTTTGCCGGATCGGGACTTCCGAAATGGCTGACACGAGGGCGCAGAACTCGGCGCACGACGCGCTGTCACCGTCGACGATGTGGTAGCTCTGCTCGAAGGTCAGCGAGGCCGACAGGGACAGCGGGATGTCGCGGGCGTAGCGCGAACCGAGCAGGCTCTGCAGGATGAGCACCCCCTTCGCGTGGATGCTGCCCGACATGTCCGCCTCGCGCTCGATGTCGACGACCTCGCCGAGGCCCGCCCGCGCGGTGGCCGAGACGCGGCTCACACGGCCAAAGGCGTAGCTGCCGAGCTGGATGACGGCGAGCGCGTTGATCTCGCCCACGAGCGCGCCAGACGTGCGACTCAGCAGGATCTCGCGCCGGATCTGGTCGAGCTGCTCGTCGCGCGGCTGGCTCGAACGCCGCTCGAAGGCGTCGAGGGCGCGGTCGACGTCGGCGCGGCGGACGGCGGTCGCGCCGGCCTCGCGAGCCCAGAAGTCGGCCTCGTCCATCAGGTTGAACAACGACGCGAGGTTGGCCGACAGGTAGGCGTTGTCATCGGCCTCGCGGGAGGACTGTTCGACGAGGGCCGCGACGGCGTCGCGCTGGAAGGGCATGAGGCCGTTCTCACGCAGCTTCGTCGCGATGACCCGAGCGAGCAGCTGCGTCGTCGAGGCGTCGCGGGGCACGCGGTCCTCAAAAGCCGCAAGGATCTTGAAATGACGCTCGAACTCCGGATCGGTCGCGCACAGCTCGTAGTAGAGGTCGGGGGCCCCCATCAGCACGACCTTCACGTCCACGGGGATCGGGTCGGGGGTCAGCATGACGGTCGACATCGGGTGGGCCTGATCCGTGAAGCCGTCCATGCGCACGAGCTTCGAGCGCAGCACGCGCTTGAGCGCCGCCCACGCGTTCGGCGACGTGATGAGGCGCCACGCATCGAGGATGAGGTAGCCGCCGCTCGCGAGGTGGAAAGCGCCCGCCTTGATGAGCGTGTGGTCGGTGAAGAGCGCGCCGAACTCGGACAGGTGCTCGATGCGCCCGATGAGGTTCACGATGGCCGGGATGTCCTCGTGGATGACCGGGGCGCCCTGCGTCTTCGCGTGATCGACGAGGACGTTGACCTGGTAGCGTCGGATCTCGACCTTCCCCTGTGGACCGCCGCGCATCGCGCGCGAGAACGCGCCGCTCTCGTCGTCGTCATCGCCGTCGTCGTCGGGCAGCTCCTCCCGAAAGAGCGGGATCTGCTCGGGGATGTCCTTCGCCGCCGCCTCGAGAAAGCGATGGACGACCGGGAACTTCGCGTATTCCGCCTGGATGGGCTCGATGAGGCGGGTGACCTCGGCCTCGACCACGGAGCGGTCGAGCTCCTTGAGGTGGTCCCGGGCCTCCTTGCGCAATCGTGGAACGGCCTGAAAGATGGCCTGCAGCTCGTCCTCGGTCTCTTCGAGGAGCCCCTTGTAGCGGTCCCGCTCGGCCTCGCTCAGCGCCTCGAACACCTCGGGTGGCATCGGTTCGCCGTCGCGGGCGGGCAGGAAGGTGAAGCCCTCGTCGGTCGAGACGAAGGCGAGGCCTCGGTCGAAGGCCTTGTTCTTGACCGCGTCGAGGGCCTGGTCGTGGAGCTTCTCCATCGACACCGTGATTGCGTGCGCCCGCGAGGTGTAGCTGTCCGAGGTGAAGAGGACCGAGAGGACCTCGCGCAGGTCCTCGGTGAAGCGCGCCATGACCTCCTTCAGCTTGACCCCTTCGCCCGCGGGCAGCTCGAGCGAGGTCGGGCGGTGCGGGTCGTCGAAGTTCGTGACGTAGCACCAGTCCGACGGGGTCTTCTCGGTCAGCGCGCGGGCCCGCAGGGCGTTCATCGCGACCGTGTGCTTGCCGACGCCCGGCTCGCCCGCGACGAAGATGTTGTAGCCACCGCGGCGGATGCCGAGGCCGACGCGCAGCGCCTCCATGGCGCGGTCGTGGCCGAAGACGCCCTCGAGGGGCTCGAGTTCGTCGGTCGTCTCGAAGGGCAGGTCGGCGTCGAGGCAGGCTGGACGGAGCTGTTCGGGGGTGAGCTTCAAGGGGGCTCCGGGGTGGGTAATCGTGGAAGGTGCAAGGCGTCCGTGATAGCTCAGGTCGTTTGAACTCAAACGGTAACGCCGAGATCTCGAAGGGCCGCGTTCAGTGAGGTCTTGCGGTCCGTCGAGGCCGAGCGCTGCCCGATGATGAGCGCGACCGGCACGTGGAAGGTCCCGCCCGGGAACTCCTTCGGCACCGAGCCCGGGATGACGACCGAGCGCGGCGGGACCCAGCCGCGGTACTCGACCGTCTCGGACCGCGACACGTCGAGGATGCGCGTCGAGGCCGCGAGCACGACGCCAGCACCGAGGACCGCCTCGGTGCCGACGCGGACGCCCTCCACGACGACGCACCGGCTGCCGATGAAGGCGCCGTCCTCGACGATGACCGGAGTCGCCGACGGCGGCTCGAGCACGCCACCTAGCCCGACGCCGCCGGAGAGATGAACATTGGCGCCGACTTGGGCGCATGACCCGACCGTCGCCCAGGTGTCGACCATCGT
>SYAK01000546.1 GCA_005788935.1 Pseudomonadota bacterium | reverse complement strand
GCAGGACCCGCAGGAGCTTCACTTGCACCTGCGGCGACATCTCGGCCACCTCGTCGAGGAACAGCGTCCCCCCGTGCGCGAGCTCGAAACGCCCCTGCCGCCGCGCCTGGGCGCCCGTGACCGCCCCCTGCTCGTGTCCGAAGAGCTCGGCCTCGAGCAGACTCTCGGGGAGCGCGGCACAGTGGAGCGCGATGAACGGCCGCGCCGCCCGGTCCGACCACGGGTGAATCGCCCGCGCAAACAGCTCCTTGCCGGTGCCGCTCTCGCCGAGCAGCATGACCGTCGCGCGCGACGCCGCGACCTGACGCGCGAGGTCAAGCGCGTTCCGCATCACGAGCGCGTTGCCGATGATCGACCGGTCCCGCCGCGCCTCCTGCAACTCGGCCCGCAGCGCCTGATTCTCCATGACGAGGGACCGCTGGTCGAGGGCGCGCCGCACCGCCCGCACGATCTGGATGCGCTTGAAGGGCTTCGTCACGAAGTCCCAGGCCCCCTCCTTCATCGCCTCGACCGCCGTCTCGACCGTCCCGAAGGCCGTCATCAGGATGAACTCGGTCTCAGGCGACACCGCGCGCGCCGCCCGCAGCAGCTCGAGCCCCGTCATCCCCGGCATCATGAGATCCGTCAGCACGACCGCCACCCGCCGCTTGCGCAGCAGGTCGAGCGCCTCGCGCCCGTCGCGCGCGGTCAGAGGCTCGAGCCCCTCACGCTCGAAGATCCGAACGAGCGACTCGCGGTTTGACGCATCATCGTCAACGATGAGGACCGCGAGCCCCGTCGCCATCCGCTCGCCGCCGCCCTCTTCGACCGCCTCCATCGCGCTCCCTCCGCTCACCAGCCGCTCGCCGTGCCATCCTGACAACGCATCATGTCAGAAAGTCAATCCCGTGTCCCCCGTCGTTCGCGGGCGTTCGCGGGCGTTCACGGGCGTTCACCGCCCCCGCCGCGTCGCCACTTTCGCGCGGTCTGCGTGAATATGCGCCGCCCCAGCGCGTCCCGGCTCCGTAACGCCCCGCCCACGCGGCGCCCACGTCCCGACGGAGGATCCCATGACCAGCTCGACGAGGACCCCGAACCCCACCCGCTCCGTGACACGCCGGCCACGCGGCCCGCTCGCACTCGTCTCCGGGCTCGCGCTCTGGCTCGGCGCCTGCTCGGGCGATTTCTACGCAAACCACAACCTGCGCGAGATGGTCTGCGACGAGACCGGCTGCTGGCACTGCGCCGACGGCGTGTGCGAGCCGTACAGCTGCGACGAGACCCACCAGTGCCCCATGCAGACCGTCTGCGGTGTCGACCATCGCTGCCACCCCGGCGAGGGTACCGAGCCGCCCGAGCCACCCGCGACCACCGCCTGCACGGCCCACACGGACTGCGCCGACGGGGAGATCTGCACGCTGTCCGGGGCCTGCGTCCCGAGCCCGGGCACGACGACTGGCGGCGCCGACCCGACCGGCTCGGCTGACGCGTCCGGCGCGACCGATGGGACCAACTCCGACCAGAACACGTCTGGCCCGACCGACGCGAGCGGCGGCGACCCCGACCCACGCGGTGGCACGTCCTCGACCGACGCCGGCGCCGCCGAGGACGTCGGCCCGACCGAGCCCGACTCGAGCCTGCCGCAGCATCCGGACGACAGCTGCCTGACCAACGCCGACTGCGGCCTCGATGGCACCTGCATCAACGGCGGCTGCTTCTTCCCTTGCCGCGCCGACAGCACCTGCCCGCCCGGCCAGCGCTGCACGCCCGACGGCTGCCGCCCGCGGACCGAGCCCGAAAACACCTGCACCTTCAACGGCGAGTGTGGGACGAACCACCTCTGCGGCGAGGGGACCTGCTACCGCCGCTGCGGCGAGACCACCGACTGCCGGAGCGCCGAACGCTGCCTCGGCGGGCTCTGCGTCGCCGACACGGCCCCCGCCCTCCAGTGCAGCGGCGCTGGCAGCTGCGACGCTGGGCTCGGCTGCGTCGACGGGAAATGCGTGGCCCCCTGCTCGGTCGCAAGCCCCTGCGCCACGGCGAACACGCAGTGCGATGCGGGCTACTGCATGCCGGTCGCGAGCTGCTTCGACGCCGCGAGCTGTGACGGGGCCGACTGCGTCGACGGCCAGTGCCAGGCCCCCTGACCAGCCGCCCGCGCGGCGCCTGAACCCCGAGGACCCGGCCGACACGCCGGATCTTCGGCCCTTTCAGGGCGCGAAGTGTGTGTGGAGCCAGCCTGCGACGGCGTCGAGGACCGCGGGGGTCACCCGATGGGTGCCGTCGAAGGCATGACAGGCGACCGCGTGACCTCGGGCCGCGAACCAGTCGGCGGCCCGCCAGGCCCCCTCGGGCGGCACGATGGTGTCGCGGGTGCCAGCGACGACGAGGACCGGCGGGCGTTGCGCGGCGGTCGCCCGCGGGTCTGCCGGCACAGCGGGCGCAATCTCGGCCGCGAAGGCCCCCGACAACGCCACGACCCCGGAGACCCTCGCCGTCGTCGCGCCAGCACCGGCCGCCGCCGCGAAGTGCAACGCGACCATCGCGCCCTGGCTGAATCCGACGAGGATGGGGGGCGGCGCCGCCGGATAGCGCTCCGCGAGGCGCCCAAGCAGCACCGACAGCTCATCGACCCGGGCCGCGAGCGCCTTCGCGGGCGGCTCCGGGGTCTGTCCCGGTGGCGCCTCGCGTCCAAACCACTGTCGGCCGCCCGAGACCCCGAGGGGCTGCGGCGCGCGCGCCGCGATGATCCTGAGCGGGCGGTCGAGACGCGCCGCGAGGTCGTGTCCGAGGCGCAGGAAGCGCTCGGGCGAGTCCCCACGCCCATGCAGCAGGACGAGCAACGGCGCATCGGGCGCGGCGTCGACGGCCTCCGAGGCGACCCAAGGCAGCGGCCCCCGCAGGTCGCCCGCGTGGTCGACGAGCTGTGGG
>SYAK01000056.1 GCA_005788935.1 Pseudomonadota bacterium | reverse complement strand
GGAGGCTGCGGTGGCGGCGTCAGCGTCGCGAGGATGCGCCCTTTCTCGGGGGGCTTGCAGCCCGGGCCCGTGCAAGGGGCGGTCGCAGCGCCCTGCGTCGTCGCGGTGAAGGCCGCGAAGAGCGGCAGCTGCAGGCCAGAGGCGAGCAGGAAGAGCGCGACGGCGCGCGCGCTGCGGTTGCGGTTCGCCTGCATGTCAGCCGCAATCGTACGGACCTCGGGCGCCCGGTTCAAGCGCCCGAGCTACCCGACGCGGCCTGCTCCCGGGCGAGCTCCTCTCGGCCAGCCTTTGCGGCGGCCTCATCGGCCGCGAAGTCGCCCGCCTTCCAGGCGCGCACGTAGTCCGACGTGTCGCGCGCGATTTCGCCGCTCATGACGTAGAGGCCGATCATGTTCGGGACACACATCGCGAGGATCATCATGTCACTGAAGTCCAGGACATTGCTGAGGTTCGAGACGGCGCCGAGATAGACGAACGCGAGGAAGACGACCTTGTAGGGCAGGGAGGCCTTCACCCCGAACAGGTAGGTCGCGCTGCGTTCGCCGTAGTAGCTCCAGCTGATGACGGTCGAGAAGGCGAAGAGGAAGACACAGGCGGCGATGACCTCCGGAAACCAGCTGACGACGCTGCCGAAGGCCACCATCGTGAGCCCGGTCCCGTCGCTCTTGCCCGCGATGATGGCCGCGTTCTCGGGCGCCTCGAGCGCGCCCGACAGCAGGATGGCGGTGGCGGTCAGCGTGCACACGATGACCGTGTCGACGAAGGGCTCGAGCAGCGCGACGGTGCCTTCGCGGACCGGGCGCGTCGTCCGGGCGGCTGCATGGGCCACCGCGGCCGACCCAATCCCGGCCTCGTTGCTGAAGACCGCCCGCTTGACGCCCGCGATGAGGACGCCCACGAACCCGCCGAAGCCAGCCTCGGGGGTGAACGCGCCCGCGAGGACCGCGGCCGCGACCTCGGGGATGCGCCCGAACTGCGTCGCCACGACAACGATGACGCACAGAAGATACAGGATGACCATCAGTGGCACAATCTTGTCAGCTACTCGCGCAATGCTCTTCACGCCGCCGATGATGACGAGCCCCGTCAAGAGGACCATCACGAAACCGTAGGTCGGCGCCTCGACCGTCAGCCCGGTCAGGCTGGCGACCGCCGCGTTGACGGCCGTGAAGCTCTGGCCGACCTGGAACATGTTGCCGCCGCCGAAGCTCGCGCCGATGCAGAGCACGGCGAACAGGACCGCGAGCCCCTTGCCGAGCCCTGGCAGCCCGCGCCGCCCGAAGCCCTCGCGCAGATAGCGCATCGGGCCGCCCTGGACGCGACCGTCGGCGTCGATGACGCGGTATTTCACGCCGAGCGAGCACTCGAGGTACTTCGTGCTCATGCTGAACAGGCCGAAGGCGATCATCCAGAACGTTGCGCCAGCCCCGCCGACCATCAGCGCCACCGCGACGCCTGCGATGTTGCCGAGCCCGACTGTCGCCGAGAGCGCCGTCGTCAGCGCCTGGAAGTGGGAGACATCGCCTGGATCCTTCGGGTTGTCGTAGCGCCCACTGACGACCGTCAGCGCGTGGCGAAAGAGGCGCAGGTTCACGAAGCCGAGGCGGACCGTGAAGAAGACCGCTCCGAACGCCAGCCAGGCCACGACCGCAGGCACCTTGACCGCGTCTGCGCCGTCGCCGACGGTCGCGACCGGGAAGAAGAGGACCGTCGCCATCGCCTCGACGAGGCCCGCGAAGGCGTCGTTGACAGCGGCCTCCAGACTGCCTGAAGGCGGCGACGCGGCGGCGAGGGCCACCCCAGGAAGGAGGAGCGCGGCGAACGCGACGAGCGTCGCGACAGCGGCCGCGAAGCGGGGGCGTACGTGCATGGGATCCTCCTCGGGAGGTGGCAGGTTCAGGGGGCGTGGTGGCTGGGCGGACGTGGCCTGGCCGCAGGCTGGGACCGCGTCGGGCCGAGGTCCGTCACTTCTTGAGGCCAATCTCGCGAATGCGCTCGAGCAGGTAGCCTTCGGAGGTGATGTCGTCCCAGCGGCGCGGGTTCTCGGGTGTCACGCACTGCGGCAGCGGTGACAGCATGTAGTCCGGGTGCGGGTGGACGAAGAACGGGATGGAGTACCGCGGGTTGCGGGCGACGCGCGGGGCCATCACGCGGTGGGTCGTCGACGGGATGAGGCCGTTCGTCAGGCGCTGCAGCATGTCACCTGAGTCGGCGATGAGCTGCCCGGGCACCGGATTGATTGGCAGCCACTTGCCATCCCGCGTCAGCAGCTCGAGTCCGGGGTCGGTCGCCTCGGGCAGCAGCGTGATGAGGTTGATGTCTTCATGCGCGGCGGCCCAGACAGCGCCCTCGGGGATCTCGACCTCGCCCGAGGCCGGGTAGCGGATGAGGCGCAGGATGGTGTTGCCGCCGTCCGTCATCCGCGTGAACTCGCCCTCGTCGGCGCCGAGGTAACGGGCGATGGCGCGGAGCATCGCGGTCGCGCAGACATGCAGGCTCGCCCAGAGCGCGAGGCCGGCGCCGCGGAACTCGGGGACCTCGCCGGGCCACACGTTTTCGGGCATGCGGCCAAACGTCGGGTGCGACGGGAGCAGCTGCGGCCCGATGTGCCAGAACTCTTTCATGTCGGGCACGTTATGGTACTTGGCATGCTCCTTGCCGAACGACGTGTAGCCGCGCTGGCGGCCGGTCTCGGGCAACTCGTACCGCAGCTTCGTCTCGGTCGGCAGATCGAAGAGGCGACGGATTGCGGCGTAGGAGTCGCGCAGCGCGACGGCGTCGACGGCGTGGTTCTCGACCGCGACGAAGCCGTATTCGACGAGGGAGTCGCCGAGCGCCTTCGAGAATGCGGCCTGGTCGGCAGCGTCGCCGTAGAGAAAGGCGCGGAGGTCGACGACGGGGATGGTCTGGGCTGCGGTCATGGCTCGGCTCGCTTGGCTGTCGGGCGTGTCGGCGCGGTGGGACGCGCGGAAAACGGTCGAAGGATAACAGGGTGAGGGGCCGCGGTCATGCGGAAACGGATGGTCTGCAGGGGCGTCAGGGTGCGGTCCGCCCCGAGTCGGGGAAGGCCTCCCAGCGGCCGAAGCGTGCGCGCGCCTCCGCGAGGGCGGTGGCGACGGCCGCTGCGTCTGCCCCCTCGAAGGTCAGCCGGACGCGCCAGGCGAGTCGTCCGTCGGGGCCACGCTCCGGGCGCGGATAGGAGCCGATGGACACGCCTGGAGACGCCGCCGCGAGCGCGTCGAGGGCCTCGCAGATGACCGACTCTTCGACCGCGAGCTCGAGGGCCTCGCGGGCACGATGGGGCGAGGTCGGAAGGTGCGGCCGGACGTCCTGGAAGAGCCCGCGCACCATGTCCGGCACGCCGGGAAACAGCCACACGTTGCGCATGCGGGCGACTGGCCAGCGGAACGACGCGCTCCAGACGGGGACCGCCCCATCAGGGACCCGCGCGAGGCGCCGGCGTCCGGGCGTCAGCGGGGCGTGGGCCTCGAGGACCGCGAGGATCTCGGGGTGCTCCACCACCGAGACGCCGAAGGCCTCGGCCACGGCGGCGACCGTCACGTCGTCGTGCGTCGGGCCGATGCCGCCCGTCGTGATGACGAAGTCGCAGCGCGCCGTGAGCCGTGTGACGGCCTCGATGATGGCGTCGCGGTCGTCGGGGACCTGGACGACCTCGCGGACTTGCGCGCCGAGCTCGCGCAGCGCGTCGAGCAGGAAGGGCGTGTTGACGTCGCGGACCGAGGCCGAGAGCACCTCGTCGCCGATGACGCAGAGGCCCGCGGTCGCGCGCCCGCTCACAGCGGCTTCACCTGCCGGAAGGCGCCGCTGGCCTCGAGCGCCATGGCGTCCCGGGCGAACTTGAGCTCCCAGTTGCCCTGTTGGGTCTTGACCCCGAACGGTTTCATGCTGACGCGGGCGAGCCAGGTGAAGTCCTGCCCGCGCAGGAACTCGGCGAGCTCCTTGTCATCGCTGAAGCGCTTGCGCTCGAACGCGCCGCAGGCGGGGCAGAAGGCGATCGGGTCGCCGTGGCGCGTGTAATACGAGGACGAGCAGGACAGGCAGGCGAGGTCCTGCAGGTCCTTGACGACCTCACCGCGCGGCTCTGCGTAGACGCCCTGGCCGACGTACTCGACCTCGAAGTGCCGGGACTTCGTGAAGCAGACCATCTCCATGCCGTCGAGAATACGCATGCGGGGCTCCTGGCAGAGGGTGTGCGAGCGCGTGGCCGGGCTTCGCGCCGCGCGTCAGAACATCCGGCCGCGGATGAAGTCGTGGTGGGCTGTCAGGAAGCGCATCGTGCCCGTCGCGGCGCGCATGACGACCGAGTGCGAGACGGCGCCACCCTTGCGGAAGCGCACGCCGCGCAGGAAGTCGCCGTCGGTGACGCCGGTCGCGGCGAAGATGACGTCGGGGCCGCTGACGAGATCGGTCGTGCCGAAGACGCGGTCGGGGTCCTCGACGCCCATCGCGATGGCGCGGTCGCGCTCGGCCGTCGAGCGAAACTTCAGCAGCCCCTGGATCTCCCCGCCCAGCGCGCGAAGCGCCGCCGCAGCGAGCACGCCCTCGGGGGCGCCGCCCTGGCCCATATAGACGTCGATCGTC
>SYAK01000545.1 GCA_005788935.1 Pseudomonadota bacterium | reverse complement strand
AGCGCGACCGAGTCGTAGCCCTGCATCCCGGGATAGAGCAGCTCGTGGACGCTGATGGGCTGGTTTTGCGTGTAACGCGTCTTGAAGTCCTCGCGTTCGAGCATGCGCGCGAGCGTGTATTTGGCCGCGAGCCCGACGACGCCGACCGAGCCGAGCGCGTCGAGCCAGTCCGCGTTGAAGGCGACGCGGGTGCGGGCGGGGTCAAGGATGCGGAAGACCTGCGCCTTGTAGGTCTCGGCGTTGATGACGACCTCGTCGCGCGTCAACGGCTTGCGCGTGGCGCTGCGGCCTGTCGGATCGCCGATCATCGCGGTGAAGTCGCCGATGAGGAAGACGACCTCGTGCCCGAGATCCTGGAACTGCCGCATCTTCGTGATGAGGACCGTGTGCCCGAGGTGGAGATCGGGGGCGGTCGGATCGAAGCCGGCCTTGATGACGAGCGGGCGGCCGGTCTCGCGGCTCTTCGTCAGCTTGCGCGTGAGCTCGTCCCGGGCTGGGCAGTCGACGGTGCCGCGGAGGATGAGGGCGAGCTGTTCTTCGACGGGCGGAAAGGTCTGCATCGGCGCGTCCTAGCACCGGGCAGGGGCGCACGACAAGACGGTCAGCGCGGCCACCGGGTGGTCGTGATGAGGCCATCCTCGGTCAGCACCGCGTCGACGCAGGCATCGTGCGGGTCGCGCGGGATGGGGGTGGGTGAGACCTGGCGGGCGAAGGCGAGGGCGAGGCGCGGGGTCGTCGGCCGCAGGCGCGCGAGCTGGCGGTCGTAGAAGCCACCACCGCGTCCGAGCCGACCGCCCTCGACGTCGAATCCAAGCCCGGGGACGAGCAGCAGCGCGATCGCGTCGCATGGGATCTCGGGGGCTTCAGGCGGGGGCTCGCGGAGTCCGCGGTAGCCAGCGGTCAGCCCGGAGGCGTGTGTCAGCACGTGGAACGTCAGCGCGTCAGGGCCGGTTACGCGTGGCCAGGCCGTCTTGAGCCCCAGCCCTCGGAGCCTCACGTCGAGTGCGACCGGCCCGGCCTCGGCCTGCATGGGCGCGAAGAGGCCGACGACGGCGCCTTGGGGGAGGCCGAGCGCCCCGATGACGTCGGCCGCGAGCGCGTCGATCCGCGCACGGGCGATATCGACCTCCAGAGGAGGCATGGAACGCAATGCGTTTCGTAGCGTGGCGCGAAGGGCGGCCTTCGGATCCGGGTCGGTCACGCGACCTGGGTTTGGCCGAGGCGCCCGAGCAGCTCGCGGGACGAGGCCCGCATGCGGTCCACGAGCGCTGCGTGCTCGCGTTGCAGGCGGTCCACCTCAGCCGCGAGCTGGAAGGCGGTCGCGATGAGCAACTGCACGTCGAGGGTCGGCGCACGCCCCCGGTTGACGGCCGTGGCACACGCCTCGACGCTCGCCGCGATGGCCGAGAGACGCTCCTGCGGCTCGTCGGAGCGCAGGCGGAGATCGCGCCCGAGGACGGACACCGTGACGGTCTGGCTGTCGTGGGGGTTGTGCATGTCCCAGATCTGCGGGCGGTCGCGGCTGTCGTCAAAAATCAGCGCCGCGCCGCCTTTCCGGAAGCGTCATTCTCCTCATCCCAGGGGACGGCCGCATCCTGCGCCGCGTCGGTGGCGGCCTCGTCATCGCTCCACGGCACGGCGGGCGACTGGCTCCCCTGGCTTCCGGCGAAAACGGCGCGCGGCGGCATCGTGCGAGCTGGCGCCGTCCCAGGAGCGCCGTCCCACGGGACGGCCGCCTCCCAACCCGTCGCGTCGAGGAAGAGAGCGTCCGCGTCATCGGGCAACGGCGGGTCGCTGTCGGCGCCCGGATCGGCCGCGAGCAGCGCGTCGATGGCGCGTTGCGGTGCGGGCGGGATCGTCTCGAAGCCCGCAAAGGGGCGCCCCGCGTCGGTGTCGTCGTCGACAGCCCCCGCCGGTCTGAGGCGGCGGGCCCAGGTGACCCAGAGGACGAGCAGACCGACCGGAATCGCACCGATGAGGCCAAAGAGCGCCCAGATGGTAAGCCGCTCGTCCGTGACCCCTTCGGACGAACGGGCCGCCGCCGCTAAGACCGCGACGAGCCCGGCGGCCGAAGTCGCCGCGTGCAGCCCGAGCGGAAGCCAGGCGAGCCAGGCAGGCTTCGGTCGCGCCTGCGTGGTCGCGTCCGGCAGCAGGGCCCCCGCCCACCAGCCGCAGGCGACGACCAGCAACCACCAGACGCCCGCGGCCGCTGAACCGAGGATCTGCGCGAGCACGAGGGGCAGCGCGAACAGGAGCGTCCCGCCGACAATCCGCGCGTAGAGGCGTTGCCTTGAGGCGGCCTCGTCCGCACCGCCCGAGGCGGCCGACTCCGGAAACAGCTCGGCGTCGAGGAAGCGTCCGAAGAGCGTGCCGTGCCAGGCCATCCTGCGGGCCTCCGCGACGCGCTCCGCCCGGCGCGCCGGCTGTACGAGGCCAGTCCACCAACCGAGCCCGGCGCCGACGCCCGCGAGCGACAGGAGCGTCAGCGGCGCCGCGCCGAGGATGGACGGAGGGGGCTCAAGCACGAAGGCTCCTCTGGCTCAGGGCAGGCAGCGGACGGCAACCGGCGTCGCGCGATCGGTCGTCGTGCCGTCGCCGAGTTGGCGCTTGCCGTTCCAACCCCAGCAGCCCACCCCACCGTCGACGGTCACCGCGCACCCAAGGTCTTCGCCTCGGGTCAGATCGCTCCAGGGCCCAAGGACCCCGCCGACGGCCTGCTGGGTCGGGTAGGACGCCCCGTCGGTGAGCCCCTCGACGCCGAGGGCCCCATGCAGATTGAGCCCCCAGCATGCGAGGGTCCCGCCGACCCGCCGGATGCACGTCTGGGCCGAGCCAGCCGCGAGGGAGGCGGCATCGGTGAGAGCCGGCACGGGCGCAGCGATGGTCGCGTCGATGGCCGAGCGCCCGAGCTGCCGCCACGTGTTGTCGCCCCAGCAGATAACGCTGCCTCCGACCTGCAGGGCACAGCTGTGGGAGGCCCCCGCCGTGACCGCCACAGCCCCTGCCACCCCCGGCACCTCGACCGCGGTCGTGACCGTGGCGCCAGACGGCGAGCCATCGACCTGACCGCGATTGTTGAGCCCCCAGCAGAAGACGCGGCCAAAGGTGTCGACGGCGCATTGATGCGTGTGACCCGCGGCCATCCCCATGATCGCGGACAGACCCGTCACGACCCTCGGTATCGCGGCCGCGCCATCACCTACCCCGAGGCGCCCACCGGTGTTGTCGCCCCAGCACATCACCGTTCGGTCGGGTCGGATGGCACAGGTGCTCGCGGTCCCGAGGGACAGCCCGATGGCCGTGAGTCCGCCGCCCGGCGCGACAGCTGTCAGCTGTGGCTGTCCGGCCGTAACCCCGAGCTGACCGGCCTCGTTCCGGCCCCAGCAGCGCACGGCGCCCGCCTCGCCGATGACACAGGTGTGCCCGCCGCCCGGCGCCACCGCGCGGACCGAGCCCGCGAAGTTCCCGAGCACGGCGAGCTCTGCTCCGGATGGCGAGACCGTGCCATGCCCGAGCTGCCCGGCCGCGTTGTCGCCCCAGCACGCAGCAGACCCGTCCGAGCTGCGGGCGCAGGTGTGCCCCGCCTCGCCACGGACCTCGATGACGCCCGCGATCGCCGTGGGCAGCGCCACCGCCACGGGGGACAGGCTGTCGGCGGTCGAGCCCTGACCGAGGCGGCCGCCTGCACCGAGCCCCCAGCACGACACGCGGCCGCTCCACGTCCGCACGCACGTGTACTTGTCGCCGCCGTCGATGTGGCTCGCACCCGACAGCCCCGACACGGTCACCGGCACGTTGCGGCTGCTCGCGATCGCACCGTCGCCGAGCTCTCCCGCCGTGTTGACGCCCCAGCAGCGCGCAGTCCCGTCAAGCAGGGCGGCGCAGGTGTGCCGCCGGCTGCCGCCGATGGCGACCGCCTGACGCAGGCCGGTGTCACGCGGAACCGAGCTGTTCAGGTAGGTGCCGTCACCGAGCTGCCCTTGGACGTTGTAGCCCCAGCAGCGCACGGCCCCGGCGCCATCGATACCGCAGGTGTGCTCCAGGCCGGCCGTCAGCGCGACGTAACCCTGGGCCACCGAGACGCGCGCCGAGTCGCTCTGCGCGGTCGCGACGGCGGGCGCCAGCTGCCCCGAGCCGTTGGCACCCCAGCACCAGACGCTGCCATCCGAACGCAAGGCACAACCATGGAAATCCCCGATGGCGATGGCGCGGACGCCCGTCAGCGGCGTCGTCCCTGCGTCATCGATGTAGACCGCCGCGGGGAGCGACTGGCTGTCGCTGCTCCAGTTGCCGTTGCCAAGCTGGCCGCGCGAGTCGTTGCCCCAGCAGCGCACCTCGCCGTTCGTCAACAGCGCACAGGTGTGCTCGAGCCCGACCGCGACCTGGCGCGCGGCCCCGCCGAGCCCGCCGATGGGGGTCCACTCGGTCCGGGAGCTCGTCGTGCCGTCGCCGAGCTGTCCGTAGGCGTTGGCGCCCGCGCATCGGACGTCGCCCGCCCCGAGGACGAGGCAGCTGTGCGACGAGCCGAGACTCATGCTGACCGGTCGCAGCCCGGTGAGGTCCGCGAGCGGCGCGCCCCACGCGTGCAGGTTCCCGTTGGAGAGGTCCGCGACGCTGCTGTTCTCGCCGATCTGGATCCCCTCGGCGGCGTTGCGGCCGCGGGTCCGGACCGACAGCGTGACGACGTTCGTGTCCTCGTTGCCGACCTCGTCGCGGGCATGGACCATGTAGTAATAGCGCGTATTCGGTTGCAGATCGCTGTCGGTGAGGGTCAGCGTGGCGGGCGTCAGTGTTCGGATGTTGTTCGGGTTTGCCGCGGCCCAGTCGCAGTCCGTCGCCCCGCACAGGGTCGAGCGGCAGACGCGGTAGACGAGGT
>SYAK01000544.1 GCA_005788935.1 Pseudomonadota bacterium | reverse complement strand
TGGTCAAGACCGACCACATCCTCTTCATCGCGGCGGGCGCCTTTCATATGTCAAAGGTCTCGGACCTCATCCCCGAGCTGCAAGGGCGTTTCCCGATCCGCGTCGAGCTCGAGCCGCTGACCGAAGCCGACTTCATCCGCATCCTGTCCGAGCCCGAGAATGCGCTCACCCGTCAGTACGCGGCGCTCCTCGGCACCGAGGGACTCAGCGTCGCGTTTGCCCCCGACGGTATCGCGGCCCTCGCCCGCATCGCGGCGGACGTGAACGGGCGTCAGGAGAACATCGGGGCCCGCCGACTCCACACGGTGCTCGAGCGCCTGCTCGATGAGGTGAGCTTCGACGCGCCCGACCGGGCCGAGCGCGCGCTGCACATCGACGCCGACTACGTCTCTCGGGCCCTCACGGGCATCGTCCAGGACCCGCATCTCGAGAATTACATTCTCTGACAAACAATTCCTCGTTATCTGACGAGACGTCAGTCAACGCCCCGGGCGGTCCCGTCCCACACGCGGACTGGCCTGACATACCGTCAAGTCAGGTCGCGAGGCCTGCGCCACTGCATCGTCGACAGGTCGCGCGTCGTGCTTGCAAACGCGTCGCATTTCCAGTCCACTGCAGCGTGGCTCGACCGTGCGCGACGGGCCCCTCGTTTCGCCCTTGCAAGGACTCCCTGATGCGTCGCCTCCGCCTCGCCCTCGCCGCCTCTGGCCTCGCCCTCGCGACCACTGCGGCCCCGATGGTCTCCGCTAGCTGGCCGAACGGCCCCGATGAAGATCCCACCCTCGCGCCCCCGAATGATCCGGGCTACGGCGGCCTCTGGAATCTCTGGTCTGCCTTCCCGGCGGGCTGGAAGGCGAACATCGACGACCCGAACGAGCGCGACAACCTCGGGCCCGGGCTCCACGCGGACCGTGCGTGGCAGGTGACCCCAGGTGACCGCCGCGTCATCATCGCGATCCACGACTCGGGGGCCTACTGGGACAATCGCGACCTCGTGAACAAGTACTATCTGCACCGCGGCGAGCTCGCGGACTGCAAGCCGGCGGCCCTCACGAACCCACCCGCTGGGGCCGACGCCTTTGACGTCAATGGCAGCGGCTGGTTCGACATCCGGGACTACTACGCCGCGGCGGGGTCCGAACAGGCGGCACTCGCCGACTGGGACATGAACCGCAACGGGATGATCGACCCGCAGGACCTGTTGAAGAAGTGCAGCGACGGGGTTGACGACGACGGCACCGGCTACGTCGACGACATCTCCGGGTGGGACTTCTTCATGGACGACAACGACGCCCATGACGACACGGCCTTCGGCCATGGCAACGGCGAGGCCCGCGACTCGGCGGCCGAGGGCAACAACGGCATCGGCGACATCGGCGTCTGCCCCGACTGCACCGTGCTGATGATCCGGGTCGGCGACAGCTTTGTCACGGACTCCAACGAGTTCGCCCACGGCGTCGTCTACTCGACGGACGTCGGCGCCCACGTCATCCAGTCGGCGCTCGGCACGGTCAACTACACCGAGTTCGCCCGCGCCGCCCTCGCCTACGCCTACGCGAACAACGTCGCGGCCGTCACGTCGGCCGCCGACGAGCTGAGCTTCCATCACAACTACCCCGGCTCGGGCGAGTACTCGATCTACGTCCACGCGATTATGTTCGACGAGGCCGAGCCGGAAATCAGCGACACCTTCCTGAACTTCAACAACTGCACCAACTACGGCATGCAGTTGCTGCTGTCGGCGCCAGGCACGGGCTGCAGCTCCGAGTCGGTTGGTGTCACCTCGGGGCATGTCGGCCTCATCTATGCCGCGGCCCTCAAGAAGGGGCTCAACCCGCCGCTGTCGTCCGAGGAGGTCAAGCAGATCCTCATCCACTCGGTCGACGACATCGCCATCAACCCGAACGACAACGATCCCGAGAAGTACCGCTCGGGCCCCGGATTCGACTGGCATTTCGGCTACGGCCGCACGAACGCCCGCAAGAGCGTCGACATGGTCATGGCCGGCCAGCTGCCGCCCGAGGTCTACATCGAGGCGCCGTCGTGGTTCCAGGTCATCGACCCCGACCGCACCCCGACCGTCCCCGTCACCTGTCGCCTGAACCAGCGCGCCGACGGCCTCGCCCCGCGCTACGCGGAGGTCCGCTGGGTGCTCGAGTACGCGACGGGGGTCGATCCGAACGCCGGTTTCGTCGAGCTCGCCTCGGGCACGACGGCGGGCCGCAACGACGTCTGCGCCACCTGGGACGTCACGCAGGTGCCCTTCGATTACGCCCGGGCGCTGACGGACCCGCACCAGTACGCGGTGACCCTTCGCCTTCGCGCCGAGGCGACGCTGCCTGGCGGCGGCACGGTCAAGGGCGAGCATCGCAAGGGCTTCATCTTCCACAAGGATCCCAGCGCCTTCGAGGCGTTCCCGATCGACCTCGGGACGTCCGCCGAGTCCTCTCCCATCTTCGCGAACCTCGACGGCGACAGCGATGAGGAGCTCGTGATCTTCACCTCCGACGGCCGCGTCCACGCGTACCAGCAGGACGGGACCGAGCTCGCCGGCTTCCCGGTCACCGTCGACCAGCGCCGCTCGTTGCAGGTCAGCCAGCCGGGCAACCACCGCCTCAGCTGTGCCTTCCGCGCGGACAAGACCGGCTGCGTCGCGAAGAATGGCCGCATCGACCCGGACGTCGCCCGCCAGAACGCGATGATGCCGCTGTCGGTCGGCGACCTCGAAGGCGATGGCGACCTCGAGATCGTCCTGACCACCTGGGATGGCGCCGTCTTCGTCTTCGAGCATGACGGGACGCGGCGCGAGGGTTGGCCGCAGAGCGTCGACTACGCCATGGTCGCTGGCCTCACGCTGAACCCGGACACGGCCATCGACAGCGGCTTCTTCGCATCTCCTGTGCTCTACGACCTCGACGGCGAGCCGGGGCTCGAGATCATCGCGGCGGCGATGGACCAGCACATCTACGTGTGGCACGCCGACGGGTCGCCGATGGCACCCTACCCGGTGCGCATCTTCCAGGCCGGCGACCCGGCCTCCGAGCGCCGCCGTGACCGCATCGTCGCGACACCGGCCGTCGGTGACCTCGACGGCGACGGTGATCCCGAGATCGCGACCGGTTCGTCCGAGGTCTACGGTGCGGCTGGCGTCGAGAACGAGGCCACGGCCTACGTCATCGACGGGCGCACCGGCGAGGTCGTCCCGGGCTGGCCGCGCAGCCTCTTCGGCCTGACGGTCAACGTGCTGCCCGTCGTCGGGCGCGGCGTCGTCGCGAACCCGATGCTCGCCGACCTCGACTTCGACGGCACCCTCGAGGTCAGCTTCGACACGATCTCCACGCAGGGCTGGCTCTTCCGCCACGATGGAACGCCCTACAAGACGTCGTCGCACAACGGCAAGATGAACAACCAGGCCTTCGGCCCCCTGTCGGACTCGGTTGACAGCCCGGCTTACATCCTGATGAACAACGGGGCCTTCGCGAACATCGACGGCGAGGGTGGCCTCGACATGGTCAAGGGGACCGCGGGCTTCAACTTCGCGCTCGCCTTCGCGGGCGGTGGCAAGCGCGGCGAGTTCGACCACCACATGTCGGGCTGGGACACCGACACGGGCCGCATGATGGAGGGCTTCCCGCGAATCCATGACGACTGGCAGTTCTTCAACAGCCCGACTGTCGCCGATCTCGACAACGACACGAACCCCGAGGTCATCGTCGGCTCGGGCGGCTATCTGCTGCAGGCCTGGAACTACAAGGGCGAGAAGCCGGCTGGTTTCCCGAAGCAGACGGGTGGCTGGATCATCGCCACCCCGGCCGTGGGCGACTTCGACGGGGACAAGAAGCTCGACGTCGCCATCTCGACCCGCGACGGCTGGCTCTTTGCGTGGAAGACCGAGGCGCGAGCGGGCGGCGTCTTCGAGTGGAACGGCTTCGGTGCCAACCCGCATCGGACTGGCAACTACGAGGATGACCCTGTGCCCTACCGCACCTGGGATGCCGTCGAGCCGGGGCCGGACGCGACCCCCGAGGCGACGCCCGACGCCGCGCCCGACGCGGACGCGACCTCCGAGGTTGACGCTGGGGCCGTGGCGGAGGCTGCGTCGGGGCGTTCGGACGACGGCGGGTGTGGCGCTGGCGGGGCTGGCGGCGCGTGGTTCCTCGCGCTCGGTGCGATGGCGGCGCTGCGGCGGCGCCGGGTGACCGAACCCTGACGGCTCGTCAGGTGATGTGACAGCGAGGGCGGCCTGCGGGCCGCTCTTCGCGTTTCTGCGACCTGTACCGACGTGGCCTGACGCAACGTCAGGACGCTTCGCGTCCAGGCTGCGGCAGGCGGCCGAGACCGCCCGAACCCTGTCCGAATCCGCCTGCGAGGCTGCCCTCTCCCGTTGCCGGACATTTCGTCAGTACATGATGTCCAGCGACCTCCTGTCGAACGCGCGACCTCGCAGTGACTCCTGCTGGATCCGGCCTCGCGAGCGTGGGAAGCTCTGCCCATGCGTCGCGTCCACATCCTCGTCTTCGATGACGAGCTGGTCCACCGCCCCGACTTTCTCGGGGCTACCCTCACCGACCTCGAGCACCGCCTCGCAGGTCAGGTCGCATTTGTGCTGACCTTCAGGCCACACGCCGACTTCGCGCTGTCCGAGCTCGCCGCCCTGTCCCCCGATGCCGTCTTCATGGACTTCCACATGGGCCCCCACGCGGACGGCGCGACCGCAGTCGCAGCCATCCGCGGCCGCTATGCGCGCGCGCAGCTGCCAATCCTGGCCATCAGCTCGGATGCCCGCATGAACCAGCGCATGCTCGCCGCGGGCGCGTGCCAGGCTTGCGTCAAGATGGCGCTCCCTGACGAACTGCCGTTTCTCCTGCCTGACCTCGTGGGGCTCAGGTGACGCCGCCCCCCGTCCGCCTCGTCGCAGGGGTCGCCAGCCTTGTCGCCGCCCTCGGGCTGTCGCTCGCTGTCGATCTCTCGCCCCCGCCGCTCGGCCTCTCGCTCGCGCGCGCGAAGACCGACCGCGCTGGCGCCCACGAGCTCGGGCGGGCGCGGATCACCTCGCGCGTCATCGGGCAGCTGCGGGCGCACTATGTCGATCCCGCCCGCCTGCAGCCGCGTGTGATGCTCGAGGCCGCGCTCGAGCGCGTCGAGGCGGAGGTGCCCGAGATCCGGGTCGAGGCCCTGCGCGAGCGCGGAGATGTCTCGGGGCTGCGGGTGACCGTCTTCGACGCGACCCGCGAATTCGGCCTCACGCGGGTCCGCGATCTCTACGAGCTCAACTGGAAACTCATGGAAATATTTGCGTTCATCGAGGGTGCAATGCCGCCGCACGGCGACCTTGAGGGCCTCGAGTACGCCGCCATCAACGGGATGCTCGACACCCTCGACCCGCACTCCGCGATGCTGTCGCCGCGGCAGTGGCGCGAGCTCCAGCTCTCACAGCGCGGCCGCTTCGGCGGGGTCGGTATCGTGGTGGGTGTCGAGGACGGTGCCCTCGTCGTGCGCCAGGTGCTGCCAGACACGCCTGCCGCCGAGGCCGGACTTGCCGTGGGCGATCGCATCACCGTGATTGGTCAGCAGTCGACCGCGACGATGACGCTCGATGAGGCCGTGGCCTTGCTCCGCGGCGAGGCTGGGACCGAGGTCACGTTGTGGGTCTCCGGGCCACGCGACGCCCGAAGTCGACCTGTCCCGGTGCGCCGGCGCGAAATCCAGACCTCTGGCGTCGATGGACACCCGATCGGGGACGGCATCGGCTACGTCCGCGTGCGTGCCTTTCAGGAGACCACCGACGAGGACCTCGTTGCGGCGCTCGAGCGCCTTGAACGCGCCCCGGACGGCCTCACCGGACTCATCCTCGACCTGCGCGACAACCCGGGCGGGCTCCTCGAGAAGGCCATCGCGATGAGCGACCTCTTCCTCGCGCGCGGGACCATCGTGACCACCGTCCGCGACGGTGGGCGTGAGCGTGACGAGCGCCATGCCCGGGCGGCCGGGTCGCGCGAGGGCCTGCCGCTGGTCGTGCTCGTCAACCGCGGCTCGGCGTCGGCGTCCGAGATCGTGGCGGGGGCGCTCCGCAACCACGACCGCGCGCTCATCGTCGGGCAGCGGACCTTCGGCAAGGGCTCGGTTCAGGTTCTCTACCGCATGGACGATGCGGCGCTGAAGCTGACGGTCGCCCAATACCTGACGCCTGGCGATGTCTCGATCCAGGGCGTCGGGGTCACCCCCGACATCGCGGTCGTGACGCTGCGTCCGCCCGTCGGCTCGAGCTTCCTCGGCATGGACCTCCAACCCGCACCCGAGGATGCAGGCGGCGAGCAGAACCTCCTGGGGCGCCTCGCCTCCGATCGCACCCGCGCCGAGGTCTCGCCCGCGACCTTGCGCCTTCTCGAGTCCCGCGCGCCGTCTGGCCCCGTGGCGGCCAGCTTCACCCCCGACGCCCTCACGAAGGCGGCCGCTGACCTCCTGCGGGCCGCCAGTCTCCCGAATCGTCGGGCGATGCTCGCGGCCCTCGGAGGGCACCTCGCGCAGCAATCGCGCGGGACTGGCCACGCGCTCGGCGAGCTGCTCGCCGCCCTCGAGGTCGATTGGCAGGAGGGGCCGCGTCCTTCGCGTCCGCGACTCACCACAGGCCTCGACATCCGACCGACACGGGCCTCGTCGGCGCCGCGCCGCGCCACGCCGCCCGACTTCGAGGTCCACGCCGGCGAGGAGGTCCTCGTGATGGTGTCGGTCCAGAACCCCGGTCCGCAGGCCGTCTACCGGGTGCACACCGAGCTTGGCGGGACCTCGGGTCTCTTCCGCGGCCTCGAGCTCGCGCTCGGCCGGATCGACCCGGGCAAGACGGTCACCCGTTCGGTGAAGGTGCGGGTGCCAGTCGCCGTGACCTCAGGCGCCGACCGCGTCGCGGCGCACGTCCACCTTGATGGCGTCGAGCTCGCAACAGCCCGCACCGAGCGTCTGCTTCGCGTGGTCGGCGCCGCGCCGCCCCGCTTCGCGCAGACCTTCGGCATCTCGGACGCGCCACGGTCCGACGCCCCACTGAGGGTCGGCAACGGCGACGGCCTGCTGCAGCGGGGCGAGCGTGTCCTCGTCGACGTGTGGCTCGAGAACCGCGGGACCGACGCAGCCCCCGCCCCCGTCGGTCTGACGCTCCGCAACCTCTCGGGGGCGGACGTGGTCATCCACGCGGGTCGGGTCGAGTTGCCGCCGCCTGGGCCGGGCCAGCGCGACCTCGCCCAGTTCGAACTCGAGATCAAATCAGGATTCCGTAATCGTTTCGTTGATCTGCAGCTCGAGATCGACGATGGACTCGGTCACACCGGGCGGGAGGGGACGCGCGTCGGCCTCACCCTGCCCGTGCACCCCGATGGCATCAGCGCGGTCCGTCCCGCCAGCGGCCTCGCGGTCCTCACCGCCGACGGGGGCGTTCGGCTGCACGCGGGCGCCCACCGCGATACCCCCGTCATCGCGACGCTCGGGGCGGGGGGCATCTTCGACGTCGTGGCCGAGACCGAGGGCTGGTTGCAGCTCGCGCTGAGCGATCGCGCTGTCGCGCGGCCCAAACTGCGACGTCTCGGCTGGGTCGCCGCGGCCGATATCCGGCGCGCGACCGAGGGGGCTGTCGCCGAGCACCCCGTGATCTGGCACGCCCTCAACGACCCACCCGCGCTGACCCTGACCCTGCCGCCCGATTTTGTCGAGTCGGCGTCCGCCACCCTGAAAGGTGAGGTCCGCTTCTCGGGGATGGCGCGGGGCGTCATCCAGGTCTTCCGCGGCGAGGACAAGGTCTTCTTCAAGCCCGTCCCAGCGGCAGGTTCCGACGGGGTCGCCGTGCCCTTCGAGGCCGCGGTCGCGCTCGAGCCCGGTCGCAATGACCTCGTGATCGTCGCGCGTGAAGGGGATGACCGCGTGACGCGACGGGCGCTCGCCATCTTCCGCCGCTGACCCCATGTGGCCTCGCCCGTCATGACCGCCGCCGCTGGCCCGATCAACCGGGTTGACAGGCACGCGGCCTCTCCCTGATGCTGCCGCCCCCCGCGGGCGGAAGACGCACGCGGCGGCTGGAGGCGCACATGTTCGATACGCTCTATCAGGGGTTCAAGTCGGCCAAGTCCAAGCTCACGGGCAAGACGACCCTCGACGAGACCAACATCAAGGACGCGCTCCGCGACGTCCGCCTGTCGCTCCTCGAGGCCGACGTCGAGTTCAGTGTCGTCAAGGACTTCCTGAAGAACGTCCAGGACAAGGCGACAGGCGAGCTCATCACGCTCCGCGCGAAGACGAAGGACGGCAAGAAGCTCGAGGTCAGCCCCGCCGACCACTTCATCAACATCTGCCACGACGAGCTCGTCGCGCTGATGGGCCCGGTCGATGCGACGATCAACTTCAAGAACGGGGCTGGCATCACGACCGTGATGATGGTCGGCCTGCAGGGCGCGGGCAAGACCACGACCACGGGCAAGGTCGCGAAAAAACTCCAGAAGATGGGGCACAAACCGCTGCTCGTCGCGGCCGACATCTATCGCCCTGCCGCTATCGACCAGCTGCAGGTCCTAGGCCGCCAGCTCGACATTCCGGTCTTCTCCGTCGCGGGTGCCTCGCCGCCCGACCTCTGCGAGGCGGCGCTCAAGGTCGCGCGCAAGGACCGCCACGACGTCGTCATCTTCGACACCGCGGGTCGTCTGACGATCGACGAGGCCCTCATGGGCGAGCTCGACGACATCAAGCGCCGCACGAAGCCCGACAACATCTTCCTCGTCCTTGACGCGATGACAGGTCAGGACGCTGTCCAGACCGCGCGGACCTTCGACGGGCGCCTCGACCTGTCGGGCGTCATCATGACCAAGCTCGACGGTGACGCCCGTGGTGGCGCCGCCCTGTCGGTCAAGGCCATCACCGGCAAGCCCATCAAGTTCCTGGGCGTCGGGGAGAGCCTCGACAAGCTCGAGGAGTTCCGCCCTGAGGGCCTCGCAGGCCGCATCCTCGGCTTCGGTGACGTGGTCGGTCTCGTCAAGGACTTCGAGGAGGTCGTCGACGAGCGGAAGGCCGAGGAGGACGCTCGCAAGATCCTGAGCGGCGACTTCAACATGCTCACGTTCCTCGAGCAGATCCGCACCATCCGCAAGATGGGGTCGCTCAAGGACATCATGGAGCGCATGCCGTTCTTCAAGGACAGCATGGGGCAGATGGATCTCGACGACAAACAGCTCGTGAAGGTCGAGGCCGCCATCCTGTCGATGACGAAGAAAGAGCGTCTCCACCCCGAGCTGCTGTCGAACGCCTCGCGCCTCCGCCGCATCGCCGCGGGCTCGGGGCAGAGCCTTCAGGACGTCCGCAACATTGTGCAGCGTTTCTACACGATGCGCAACGTGATGAAGCGGGTCTCGAAGCAGCCTGGCCTGCTCGGCAACCTGCCCGGCTTCAAGCAGCTCAACATGCTGAAACAGCTCCGTGGCGGGATGGGCGGGATGGACGGCATGTTCGAGGGCATGGAGGGTGGCCTCGAGCAGCTGCTCGGCGGCGGTGATGGCGGGGCCGCCGCGCCCTTTGGCGACCCGCGGAAGCCCAAGGGACCCTCCGCGGCCGAGATCGCCGCGCGCATCGAGGCGAAGAAGAAGCGTCGCGACGCCAACAAGAAGGCCGCCAAGACCCGCAAGAAGGGCCGCTGAGCGACCTCGGCGCCGCGTCTCAGCTGCGTGTCGCGGCGGCCCCCTCGGGCTCTTTCGGCGGCGCCGCGAGGACGCTCGCGCGATTGAACGTAACGTCGACGAGGATGGCGACCACCCCGAGCGATATCGCGATATCCGCGATATTGTACGTGGGCCAGTGCATGAAGCCGAGGTCCATGTCGATGAAATCGATGACGAATCGGTAGCGCAGGCGGTCCACGAAGTTCCCGGCCGCGCCCGACAGGATCCCGGCGAAGGCGACCAGCACGAGGCGGCTGTGCGCTGGCAGGCGCCACGTGATGCTCAGGATGACGCCAAAGGCCACGAGCGTCAGGATGACGAAGACGAGGTGCCGCGTGTCGGGTGGCAGGTCCTTCATCAGGCCAAACGCCGCGCCCGGGTTCTCCGCGTACACGAACTTGAACCAGTCGCCCGAGACGTCGATGTGGCGTGCCCCCACGAGGTAGGTCTCGCCCTCGGCGACCGGGGCCTGCGGGTCGAGGGCCGCGTCCGCCCACGCGACGGGATGCAGGCGCCCGCTCGCGGCGAGCTCGCTCACGTCCGTGGGATCGAGGCGCGTGTAGACCTCGCTCGCCCACGTCGCGAAGGCGGTGCCAGCCTGCACGCCGCGCGTCGCCTCGACCATGTCCTCCCGCGACGCCTCGGGGTGCGCGAGGCGCAGCCAGCTCTCGACGAGGTTCAGGTCCCGCCGCAGGTCCAGGCGGCGCGGCGGCAGGTCGAGGTTGTCACGCCAGAACAGCCAGAACCCGGAGTACGTCCTCAGCGTCTCACGGTCGGCGAAGATCTTTGCGTCCCCGCTCAGGCTGAGCGCGGGCGCGAGGCGATCCGTGGACGCGATGACCCGCGGCAGCGCGTCCGTATCGAGTCCGAGCCGTCCCGAGAGCACCTCGGAGAGCGGACGCCCGACCTCACTCGGCGCCACGCGCACGACCAGCGGGTGATTCGCCGTGCCGAGGTTCGTGTCGGCCCAGTGCTTGGACCACAGGTCCGCCACCAGCCACAGTGCGAAGACCGAACCGAAGATCAGCCACTTGCGGGTACCCGAGCTGTTCAACATGACCTCCATCGGCGCCCGATGCGCCCGGCGCGGACGATAAGCACGCCATCCGTTCCTCGTCCAGCACCGCCGCGCGACCACCGCGCGCCCGGCCGCGCCCCGCCTCGTCACAGCCTTGTCACACGATGCGCCTTGCCTTCGGACCGAGGGACCTGATACCCCGCGACCGCGCCCGACGGCCCGATGTGGCCACGCGGGCTCCCCCCTGTTCGCCGAGGTCCCTGATGCTGGCTCGATTTCCTGCTCGAATCCCGGTCGCCCTCCTGCTCGTCACGAGCTTCGGCGTGGCCCCCGCCTGCGATCACGCTGAGCTCCCCGCACCGCTCCCCGAGGTCTCGGTCAGCGAGGTGTCCCCGGTCGTCGAGACCTCGGTCGCCTCGTCCGCCCTCCGTGGGTCGATTTACCATGAGACGCTGTCGCCCGCGGCTGGCGCCGAGGTCGTCGTGACCTTCGAGGGCGCTGACGGCGCGATCGTCCGTGAGGACCTCGTGACCACCAACGCACACGGGACCTACGAGATCGCAACGCTTCCCGAGGGCGCGATCACGATGCACACCTACGTCTTCGTCGATGGCGCGCTGGCCGCCAGCCGCACCGAGCCCATCATGACGCGCCTGCCTGGCGACGGGCCGCAGATGGTCGTCGGCATCGTCCTCGGCGCGCTTGCCCTGTGCGCTGCGGCGACCTGGGCCTCGTCGATGGACATCCCCGGGAGCACCGACAAGCTCCGCCACTGCGTCGCGAGCTGCCGCACCGCGCGTTGGTGCGGCCTCGGCATGGGTCTCGTCGCCGCGGTGCTGAAGGAGATCCTCGACACCGCCTGCCAGAGCGGCCCGGACTGGCTCAAGAAGAAGCTCCACAAGATCTCGCAGTGCCAGGGCTGGGACGCGGCCGACATGGCGGCGAACGTCGCAGGCTTTGGCTGTGCGCCCAGGATCTGGCGGTCCTGCGAGCGCTGCTGCGGCGAGAAGTACTGAACAGGCCGCGACCTCGCTCGCCGAGCTTAGCTGAAACGGACGGCGCGTCAGACCTCTCGGGTCCGGCGCGCCGTCCGTGCTTCGGGGACCAGGCCGCGCGCCTGCCCGCGCGAGCCTGTGCCGAGCCCCACCCGCCCGCGGCGCGGCGATTCCCCCCTCGCGCCGACCCGTCGTTTGCGGTAGGACCCCGCTACCATGTTGGCGCTCTTCCTGCTCCTCGCCCTCGTCCAGGGCCTCGCCGAGTTCCTGCCGATCTCGTCGAGCGGCCACCTGCGGATCCTGCAGGCCCTCTTCGGGCTGAACGATCCGCTGACAGTCGTCGACGTCCTGCTGCACCTTGGAACCCTCGTCTCGGTCCTCATCGTCTACCGGGCTGAGGTCGCCCGCCTCACGGTCGCGGGCCTGCGCCTTCTCGCCCGCCCCCTTGCGGCTCCCGAACGCGTCCGCGTTGACCCGGACGCCCGGCTGCTCGCGCTCGTGACGCTCGCGACGCTGCCCACAACGGCCATCGCCCTGACGCTCGGCAGCCTCCTCGACCGCGCCGCGTCGCATATCGCCTTCGTCGGCGGCGCCCTCATCGTCAACGGCGGCATCCTCTGGCTGCTCGACACCCGCAGCCGGCGCCTCGCCGCAACCCCCGACCTCGCCCGTCCGCTGACCGCGCTCACCGCCCGCGACGCGCTCCTCATCGGCCTCGCCCAGGGTCTCGCCATCACGCGCGGCATCAGCCGCTCGGGCAGCACCATCACCGCGGGCGTCGTGCTGGGCCTCCGACAGGACGCCGCCGCGACCTTCTCGTTCCTGCTCGCCATCCCGGCCATCGTGGGCGCGTGCATCCTGCACCTCTCCGACCTCTCGCCGACAGACGCCGAGCACGTCCCGCTCGCACTGGTCGCGGCGGTGCTGGCCGGTCTCGTCGGCTACGTCGCGCTGCGCTGGCTGCTTGGCCTCCTCGATCGCGGGCGCCTCGGCCTCTTCGCGGGCTACAGCGCGCTCGCCGGACTCGTCACCCTCGTCTGGAGTCTCGTCGCATGAACCCTCACGTCTGGCTCGTCCTCCTCGCGGGCGGCGTCGGCAGCCGCTTCTGGCCGATGTCGCGCGCCGCGCGCCCCAAGCAGCTCCTCGACCTCTTTGGCGACGGTCCGATGCTGCAGACGACGCTCGCCCGCGCGCTGCCGCTCGCCGCACCCGAGCGCACCATCGTCGTGACCTCGGCGACCCTCGCGGACGAGGTCGCGGCCATGCTGCCCGAGGTCCCGCGCGCGCACATCCTCGCCGAGCCGTCGGGGCGCAACACGGCACCCGCGATCGCCTGGGCGGCGCTCGTCGCCCGCGCGGCCGACCCGGACGCCCTCATCGCGGTCCTGCCAGCCGACCATCACATCCCGGACCCAGCGGCCTTCCGGGCCGCGGCCGACGTGGCCCTCGCGGCGGCGGCCGGGCCCGACGGTGGAGCCCTCGTCACCCTCGGCGTCGCCCCGACCCGCCCCGACACCGGCTTCGGTTACATCCAGCGCGGGGAGGCCCGCGGCGACGGCACCTGGAATGTTCGACGTTTCGTCGAGAAACCCGATCTCGTCCGGGCGGCCGAGTATCTCGCGTCAGGTGACTACGCCTGGAACGCTGGCATGTTCTTCATGCCCGCCGCGCTGTTCCTCGACGAGCTCGCCCGACATGCGCCCGCCCTCGGCGAGGCCTTCCTGCGGCTTGGCACCAGCATCCCCGGAGTCGACGCGGTCAACGCCGCCGTGCTCGCGGCCTGGGACGGGCTCCCGTCGATCAGCATCGACTACGCGGTCATGGAGAAGAGCGAGCGGGTCCGCGTGGCGCCTGCCACCTTCGCCTGGTCCGACGTCGGCGCGTGGCCCGCGCTCATGGACCATCGGCCGCCCGAGGCGACGAGCTTCCATCGGGGCGCGATCGTCGAGCTTGACGCCAGCGACAACGTCCTCATCGCCGACGGTGGCGTCGTGGCGGTCGTCGGGCTTCGCGGTGTGACCGTCGTTCACACCCCCGACGCGACCCTCGTCCTGCCGACCGAGGAGGCGCAACGCGTCCGTGAGGTCGTCGCAGCCCTCAAGGCCCGCGGTCTGGGTGGGCTTCTCTGAGTCCTCGGAGAAGGACTGACGAACTGTCAGCTGACAGTTCGTCAGTCCTTCATCCAGCCTTTGCCCTCCGGCCTCCGGCCCTGACGCAAGGCTGACATTGCGTCAGGGTATCCGTGACGCCAAGCTTCTCGACGCGCGGGCCGGTCTGCGTCAGCCTCCTCCGGTCCAACCCCTCGACCCTCTCCGGAGCCTGCCTTGAATCCCCAGATCTTCCGCGCCTATGACGTCCGAGGCCTCGCCGATCGCGATCTGACCCACGAAGTCGCGACCGCCCTCGGGCGCGCCTACGCGACCACCATCCGCCGCGCGGGCGGCCGCACGGTCTGCGTCGGACGCGACTGCCGAAGCTCGTCCGAGCGCCTCTTCGCAGCCTTCGCAGCTGGTCTCCGGGCCTCTGGCCTCAACGTCATCGACGTCGGCGTCAGCTCGACCCCGATGGTCTACTGGTCGGTCTTCGCGGCCGACGCGGATGGCGGCGTGCAGATCACCGGCAGTCACAACCCGAAGGAATACAACGGGTTCAAAATGATGATCGGCAAGGGCTCGCTGCATGGCGACGCCATCCTCGCGCTCCGCGACCTCATCGCCGCGGCGGACTTCACCCCCCGCGATCCGGCCGCCTCTGACGTCGAGCCGCTCGTCGGGACCGACGGGGCGGTGCTGGTGCGTGCCCTCGCGTCGCGGCCGGGGGAGGGTCGCCTCGCCCGCTGGGAGGGGGTCCTCCCGGCCTACATCGCCGACATCCGCTCGCGTCTGTCGCTCGGGTCGCGCCGCCTGAAGGTCGCCCTCGACGGCGGCAACGGCGCGGGCGGCCCGCCAGCGATGGCGCTGATGTCTGCGCTCGGCCTCGAGGCTGGCGCCATCTTCACGGAGATGGACGGCGATTTCCCGAACCACCACCCCGACCCGACCGTCCCCGAGAATCTGGTCGACCTGCAGCGCCTCGTCGCCGAGACGCAGGCCGACGTCGGCTTCGCCTATGACGGCGACGCGGACCGCATCGGGGTCATCGACGAGCAGGGGCAGATCCTCTGGGGTGATCGCCTGCTCGTTCTGCTCGCGCGCGACCTCCTCGCGACCCATCCGGGCGCCATGGTGGTGGGCGAGGTCAAATGCTCCGAGACGCTGTTTGCCGACATTGCGGCCCGCGGCGGCCGTCCGCTGATGTCGGCGGTCGGTCACTCGATCATCAAGGAGCGGATGAAGAAGGAGGGAGCCCTGCTCGCGGGCGAGATGTCGGGTCACATCTTCTACGCCGAGCGCTGGTACGGCTTCGATGACGCGGTCTACGTGACCGGGCGCGTCCTCGAGATTCTCTCCCGCACCGAACGTCCGCTCTCCGAGCTGCTCGCCGACCTTCCACCGACCTTCTCGACCCCCGAGCTGCGCCTCGACGCCGACGACGCCGAGAAGTTCGCCATCGTCGCCCGCGCCCTCGACCACTACCGCGCGCTCCACCGGGTCGACGCCACCGACGGCGCCCGCATCGATTTCGGCGATGGCTGGGGGCTCATCCGCGCGTCGAACACGCAGCCTGTCATCGTCCTCCGGGCGGAGGCTGGCTCCGAGGACGCGCTCGCCCGCATCCGGTCCGAGCTCGAGGGCTTCGTGTCCCGCGGCGGTCACTCCGCCTGACGCCCGTCCCCGCATCCCCACCGAGGTCGCAGATGTCCGCACCCGCCCCGGAAATCGACATCCGGCACGTCGCCCGCCTCGCGCGCCTGAACCTGACAGACACCGAGGCCGCGGTCTTTGGCCGCGACCTGTCCCGCGTGCTCGCGCACTTCGCGTCGCTTGGCGGGCTCGATCTGACCGAGGTCCCGCCGTTTTCGCACCCTTCGCCCGAGGTGGCCACCCTCCGGCCAGACGTGTCAGGTCCGACGCTCGATCGCGCGGTCGCGCTCGCCCAGGCCCCCGCCCACGACGGGGCCGCCTTTCTCGTGCCGAAGGTGGTCTGACACCATGTCAGAGAACTCCCTCATCACCGCTTCGATGGCGGACCAGGCCGCCGCCGTCCGGGCAGGCGAGGTCACCGCCGAGGCCCTCGTCGCCGCCCACGTCGCGCGCGCGACCGCCCGCAACCCCGTACTCAACGGCTACCGGGTCCTCGATCACGACGGCGCGCTCGCCGCGGCCCGCGCGCTCGACGTCGCCCGCCAGAACGCGCCGGATCGCCTCGCGGGCCTCCGGCTCCTCGGCGTGCCGATCGCCGTCAAGGATCAGATCGCGACCGCGGGGCTCCTGACGAGTGCCGGCTCGCGCATGCTCGCGAACTGGGTGCCGCCCTACGACGCGACCGTCGTGGCGCGGCTGCGGGCCGAAGGCGGCATCATCCTTGGCAAGACGAACCAGGATGAGTTCGGGATGGGCAGCACGAGCGCCACCTGCGCCTTCGGGCCCGTATCGAACCCATGGGACCTCTCCCGCGTCGCGGGAGGCTCATCCGGGGGCTCGGCGGCCGTCGTGGCCGATTTTCAGGCCGCCGCCGCGCTCGGTACCGACACGGGCGGCTCCATCCGCCAGCCAGCCGCCTTCTGTGGGCTCGTCGGGCTGAAGCCGACCTGGGGCCTCGTCTCGCGCAACGGCGCCATCGCCTACGCCTCGAGCCTCGATCAGATCGGCCCGATCGCGCGCACGACGCGTGACGTGGCGCTCCTGCTTGATGTCATCGCCGGGCCCGACCCAGCCGACATGGGGACGCTCGCGGCCGGCTTCCCGCCGACGCCGACGCCCCCGCGCACGACGTGCCACGCCGACGCGGTCGCCGCGCGCCCCGATCTCCGGGGCTTGCGGGTCGGTGTCCCGCGCGAGCTGATGGGCGCTGGCAACGCGCCTGACGTCCTCGCCGCCTTCGAGGTCGCGCTCGCCCGTCTGACGGACCTCGGCGCGACGGTCATCCCGGTGGCGCTGCCGCATGTCCGCCACGCCGTCGAGGCCTACTACCTCATCGCGACTGCGGAGGCCGCGAGCAACCTCGCCCGCTACAACGGCGTCCGCTATGGCCACCGCGCCAATCCTGACGTTTCGTCAGCTGTCACGACGAGCGCCGCGCGCGACTTCGACGCGCTCGTCGCTGCGAGCCGCTCCGAGGGCTTTGGCGCCGAGGTCAAGCGGCGCATCCTGCTCGGCACGTTTGCGCTCTCCGCGGGCTATCAGGAGGCTTTCTACGGCCGTGCCCAGCAGGTCCGGACGCGCATCGCCCAGGATCTGGCGGCGGCCTTCGCCGAGGTCGACCTCCTCGCGAGCCCCACGTCACCCGTCAGCCCCTTCCGCCACGGCGAGGGCCTTGACGATCCCCTCGCCCTCTACCTCACCGACATCGACACCGTCGTCGCGAACCTGGCGGGCGTGCCGGCCCTCTCGCTGCCAGCCGGTCTCGACGCGGCCGGCCTCCCCGTCGGCCTGCAGCTCATGGCGCCCCGCCTCGCCGAGCCGACGCTGCTCGCGGTGGCGGGGTGCGTCGAGCGGCACCACCCCTTTCCAATCTGTCCGACCCGCGCCGGAGTCACGCCATGAGCGACGCCTGGGAGGCTGTGATCGGACTCGAGGTCCACGCGCAGCTGAAGACCCGGTCCAAGCTGTTTTCTCCTTGTCCGGTCGCGCCGAGCGACGCCGAGGGTCAGCCGGCGTCGGCGCCCGAGGACGTCTGGATGGCCGACGGGGCCCAGGCTGACGAGGCGGCCGAGCCCAACCTCGCGCTCGACCCGGTGACCCTCGGGTTGCCCGGCACCCTGCCAGTCCCGAACGCCGAGGCCATCCGCCTCGCGGTGCGCCTCGGGCTTGCGCTCGGCTGCGACATCGACCTCGCGAGTCGTTTCGATCGCAAGCATTATACGTACCCGGATCTGCCGCGCGGCTATCAGATCACCCAGCTCCACCGTCCGATCTGCCAGGGCGGCGCGGTCCCGCTCGGGGGTGGCCGCATGTCCCGCCTCGCGCGCATCCACCTCGAGGAGGACGCGGGCAAGACCATCCACGACGCCCGCGCTGGGCTCTCCCGCGTCGACTACACGCGCGCGGGCGTCGCCCTCGTCGAGATCGTCGGCGAGCCCGATCTGAGGACGCCCGAGGAGGCCGTCAGCTATCTCAAGCGCCTCCACCAGCTCGTCACCTGGCTCGGCGTCTGCGACGGCAACATGGAGCGCGGCAACTTCCGCTGTGACGCCAACGTGTCCGTACGGCGCCCCGGCGGGCCGCTCGGGACCCGGACGGAGATCAAGAACGTCAACAGCTTCCGCTTCGTCGAGCGCGCCATCGCGAGCGAGATTGGGCGCCAGATCGCGGTCCTCGAGGGCGGCGGCAAGGTCACCCAGGAGACCCGCGGCTGGGACGAGGCCACCGGTCGGACGCGCTCGCTTCGGTCCAAGGAAGAAGCCCACGATTACCGATATTTCCCAGATCCGGACCTCGCCCCGCTGCACCTCGCCCCCGCCTTTGTCGAGGCCGAGCGTGCCGCCCTGCCCGAGCTCCCGCACGCCCGCGCCGCCCGCTACGAGGCGATGGGGGTCGCGGCCCTTGACGCCGAGGTCCTGACGCAGACCCCCGAGCGCGGCCTCTACTTCGAGGCCGTCGTGGCCCGCGCGGGTGACCCGAAGCTCGCCGCCAACTGGATGCTCAACGACCTCTTCGGTGCGCTGACACGGGCGGGCCGTGACCTCGCCGACGCGCCTGTCACCGCCGAGGCCCTCGGGGCCCTCGTCAGCTTGCTGCGCGACAGGACGCTCAATTCGAAGCTCGCCAAGGCCTGCTTCGCCGAGATGTTCGCTGCGCCCCCCGACCGCCCCGTGTCGCCAAAGGCCTGGGCCGCGGCCGCGGGTGGCCAGATCGCCGACGAGGGCGCGCTCGTCGCTGCGATCGACGCGGTGCTCGACCGAAACGCGCCTCAGGTCGCACAATGGGTCGAGGGGAAGGACAAGGTCATCGGCTTCCTCGTCGGTCAGGTGATGCGCGAGACGAAGGGGCGCGCCGCCCCTGACGCGCTCAACCGCCTGCTGCTCACGCGCCTTGAGGCCCGTCGCCCATCCTGACGCATCTGACAGAGGTTGACGCATGTCCGCGTTGCTCACCCCCATCCATCGCCGCGCCGACGGCGCCGTCGTCATGCTCGACCAGCGCGCGCTGCCCCATGAACGGCGGGAGGTCGTCCTCGAGACCGCCGAGTCCGTCGCCGAGGCCATCACCGCGATGGTCATCCGTGGGGCCCCGGCCATCGGGGTCGCCGCCGCGATGGGCGCGGCTCTTGGCCACCAGCGGCTGCGCGAGCGGGTCTCCGCCGCGAGTGCTGCATCACTTTCGAACGACTTCCACGCATGCTGCGCGGTGCTGGCCGCGTCCCGCCCCACGGCGGTCAACCTCGGCTGGGCGCTCCGGCGCATGGCTGCGCGGCATGACGCGAGCGTGGCCTGCGGTCTCTCCGCGTCCGAGGTTGGCCTGGCACTCGACGCCGAGGCCCTCGCGGTCGCCGCCGAGGACCTCGCGCAGAACCGCGCCATCGGGACCTTCGGCGCCGACCTCATCCCCGACGGCGCCCGCATCCTGACCCACTGCAACACAGGCAGCCTGGCGACCGCGGGCTGGGGGACGGCGCTCGGCGTCATCCGCAGCGCAGCCGCGCAGGGCAAGCAGCTCCGGATCTTCGCTGACGAGACCCGCCCATGGCTCCAGGGCGCCCGACTCACCGCCTGGGAGCTGCTCGAGGACGGCCTCGACGTCACCCTCATCGCCGACTCGGCCGCTGGTTTCCTCATGCAGCGGGGTGAGATCGACCTCGCCATCGTCGGCGCCGACCGCATCGCGATGAACGGCGATACGGCCAACAAGATCGGCACCTACACCCTA
>SYAK01000543.1 GCA_005788935.1 Pseudomonadota bacterium | reverse complement strand
GACCACCCCCGACGGCACGGCCTTGGACGCCGCTCCCGATGGCCCCGCGCCCGGGCCCGACCCGTGCCTCGACCCTGGGACGCCGGGCGCCACGGCCACCTGCCTTCGCCCGACGCGACCGCCGGCGCACTACGTCGCCGAGGCGCTGCGCTACTTCGACACCCTCGACGTGGACGCCGATCCGACCTCCATCCCCGATTACGGCGTGGACGTCGCGCGCTGGGAGTGGCCGCCGTGGCTCCTCCTGACAGGCCTCGGCCGGCAGGACATGATCGACGTCTCGGTGGCCCTGCGCGCTGGCGACCCGTCGACCGTGCCCGCGCGCGACTGCCGGTATTTTGAACACCAACCCTTTGCACGCTGCTACGTCGTCTTCGAATACGAGGGCCGCCCGTGCCCCATCTATGAAGAATTCGTCTTCGACCAGGCCGGACGCATGACCTTCATCGAGGCCTGGTCCGACCTGCCGGGCCTCCGCCCGCATACCGACGCCGCAGACCCCTTCGGCGAGCGCGGCACCTTCTGGCGCCTCTCGACCCGCGTCCCGGGCCTCGGCCACGGAGACGGCCGCCTCGACCTGGCGAGTCCGTTCATGGCCGCCGCCGTCGCCGCCGATCCGCGCGTCGCCGACTTCGCCACCCGCGCGGCCGACTGGCACGGGCACTGGGTCGACGCCTTCCTCGCGGCGCCCGAGGACTTCTTCGCCCTCGGCTGCGGCTGGTAGCCGACACGTGGCGGGCCGCTCGTGAGCGGCTGGCGGTCAACCGGGCGTCAGGTCAGCCATGATCGCCGTGACGGCGATTCACCCCATGGCCTCGCTCGCGGTGGTCACGGTGGCCGTGGCGATGCCCTCGACCACCACCTCCGGCGCGCTCCTCGTCGTTCAGCTTCGAGAAGGCATGGGCGGCGATGGCCTCCGCGTTTACTGGCACGAAGCGGCGCCACCACGCGGCGGCTTCACGCGTGAGGCGGGCGGGGTCGCGGGCCGCCTCGGGCGTGAGCTCGAAGGTGAAGTCGCGGTTGTAGAAGTAGATGACAGACTGGTTGTACGCGCGCGTCGGGAGGCGCAGCCCGGGGTGGCGGGCGACAAAGGCGGCCTCGATGACCGGGCGCGTCTCGTCGCGGAGCGCCTGTGCGATGACGGACAACGGGTTGGCGTTCGACGCCTCGCCATGGTCGCCAGCGGCGAGATATCGGACGTTGCTGTTGCCGACCGTGTGCTCGGTCCCACGGTGGCCGAGGACCACTGCGTCGGAGTGCCCGCTCGCCTCGAGCGCGTCACGCAGCCTGTCTGCGAAGCTCCCCTCCGAGGAGGAGCCTCCGCGTCGCGCGTCGGCCGTGCCGCACGCGAAGAGGGCGATGCGGACATCGGCCGAAAGCGCGCCCCCGATACCGCGCACGATGGCCTCGGGGTTCGACAGGGAGGGCTCGCCATGGGCCCCAGCGATGCCGTCGCGCCAGCCGTGCGTGAAGATGGCGACCTGCGAAATCCGGGCCCCAGCGCCAGTCCGTCCAGCCGCGGCTGAGGCGGCGGCGACGCCGTTGATCTGGCTGACGAGGTCGCCCTGATTGTGGTAGAGCATCGCCCGCCCGGGGACCAGCTGGCCCCCCTCGACGGCCACCGCGCCATGGGCCCGGGCGAAGATCTGGGCCTGTCCGACGAATTCGTGGCCCTGGCTCACCGTGTGCCGGTTGAGGCGCTCCCAGACCGCTCGGTCGGTGACGATGGCGCTCCGGATCTCCGCGCGGTGCCGGTCGACGATCTGCCGGAAGAGCGCGTCACGGCCCGCCGCAGGCGTGCCCGACCACTGGTGGGGTCCGCCGTCCCGATGGAGCTCGAGCGCCCAGGCGTCCATCTGCTCCCCGTGGGCGCTGGCCCACGAGTGTGTGACCGGCCCCCAGAGCGCGGCGTCGATCCTGGAGATGGCCTCTCGGCGCTGCGCCTGGTCGTCGTAGCGGGCCATGTTCTCCTCGGCGGCCGCCCGGTTCGCGAGCGTCGGCGCGACCGCGAGCGCGACCGTCAGCCCCCCGGCGTGGTCTGCCGCGGGACCTCGGGCAGCGCCTCCCCCGGTCCCTGGCGCAGCCTCGGAGGTTGGAGGCACCCTCGCGGCACCCGCCGTCGTGCGCCCGGCGTCCGCCGTCACCTCAGCGGGGCCCGACGAGCGCGTCCCGCCGGCACCGGTGGCCGCATCCCCCGTGGGGGTTGCGGCAGGCCGCGTCGCCGGGGCAGGCGCGCTCGAAGCGCCCTCGGCCGCGCGATCGGCGCGACCGGTCAGGGCCGGGTCGGTGATGCGCTGGACCGCCCGTCGCTGCACTGGAGCCGCAACGCCAGGCGAGCCCCCCGACGCTGCCGAGCCGTCCGGCTCCTTCTCGCCGGTCACATGCGACAGATCGTAGCGGCTGACGCTGCGCTCTGCCCGCGGGTTGGCCCCTCGTCTGTCGGCCTCACGACGCTGGACCGGAGCCAGGGCGGCAGCCTGCTGCGCATAGCCCGCACCCTCTGAGGTTCGAGCTGGCGACGCGCGGCGCGTCCCGGGTGTGCTTGCTCCGGTCTCCGTGCGAAGCTCTGGCGGACGGGCCTCCGGGGTGATGCTGCTCGCCATGATCGACCTCACTGAACCGAACCGGGTTCGCATCCGCGCCCTCGGCGCGCGTCCTCGGCACGCCGCGACGGGGCATCACGCCGCTGCGTGCCGAGGACGCCTGCGGTTCTTTCCGCAGGGGGTGATGTTCTGGAACTCGGTCATATCACGCCATGCAGGGGCTGCAAGGCTTCGCCAGACCGCGGCGGGCCACCAGGCCACGCAGCGCGACACGGACGCCCGTCGCGAAAAATCCCCCAGCTCGCGATGGCGCGTCCGCCCCGCCCCGCTTTCCGCCGACCACGGGCTTGACGCGCGCCGCGGTGCGTGGGATGCGGCCGCGCCTCCATCGCGCGCCCCCGTCAGCCTCCCGGAGCCCGAACATGCGCACGGTCGTCCTCGTCGCCCCCTACGCCATGCCGAACACGCTGACCTACGTCGAGGCGCTGCTCGCGCTGCGCGGGGTCCGTCCCGTCGTCATCTCGTCCGACCCGCTCGAGCGCTTCCCGCAGCACATCCGCCGCGCCCTCGAGTACCATGAGCAGGTGGCCGACTGTTTCAGCGCCGAGCAGGTCGGCGCGGCGTTGAAGCGCATCGGCCCGCGCTGCCTCGGCGTCGACCGCGTCTTCGGCGTCCTCGAGCAGCTGCAGCTCGCTGTGGCGGGCGCCCGCGACATCGCGCGCATCCCCGGCATGAGCCTCGCCGAGGTCACGCGCTTCCGCGACAAGTCGGTCATGAAGGAGATGCTGCGAAGTGCCGGCGTCCCGTGCGCCCGCCACGCCCGCGTCGAGCGCGCGGAGGACGCGATCCGCTTCGTCGACGGCGTCGGCTACCCGGTCATCGTCAAGCCGGTCGACGGTCTCGGGACGCGCTCGACGTGGCGTGTGACGAACCGTGAAGAACTCGACAAGGCCCTCGCCACGATGCGACCTGGCCCCGGAAACGTCTGGCAGATCGAGGAGTTCCTCGTCGGGACCGAGCACAGCTTCGAGACGGTCTCGATTGAGGGCCGCCACATCTGGTCCTCGTCGACGAACTACCTGCCGGGCCCACTCGACGCGATGGAGAACCCCTGGATCCAGTACTGCGTCATCCTGCCGCGCGAGACCGACAACCTCGACCGCTTCCGGGACGTCAACCACGCGGCGCTCACCGCCCTTGGCATGAGGACCGGACTCTCCCACATGGAGTGGTTCACGCGCCGCGACGGCTCGCCCGCGGTCAACGAGGTCGGCGCCCGCCCGCCTGGCGTCAACATCATGCCGATGATGTCGCTCGCGCACGGGGTCGACTTCATCAAGGCCTGGGTCCGCCTCATGGCGCTCGACCAGTTCGACCCGCCGACCCGCACGCGCGCAGCTGGCTCGGCCTTCCTGCGCGGTCAGGGACGCGGGCGTGTCAAGGCCGTCCACGGGCTCGCCACGGTCCGCGAAGAGGTCGGCCGCTACATCGTTGACGCGAAGATCCCGCATCCTGGTACGCCCAAGGCTGACGGCTATGAGGGCGAGGGCCACATCATCGTGGCGGCCGACACGACCGCCGAGGTCGAGCACGCCCTCGCGCGCATCATCCGCACCGTGCGGGTCGAGCTCGGCTGAGGCGCGTCAGGGACTCGCGTCAAGGACCGTGACGCGGTCTCCGACGCGGACGGGCCCCTCGCCATCGAGGACCGCATTCTGCCCGAAGTGGATGGCGGCACCAGCGCCGGCGGCCCGTCTCATGCGGGTCAGCGCGCGCAATGGCTCGCGGCCAGCCTTGCCCGTCGCCGGGTCGACGTTGACCATGACGCAACGCGCGCATGGTTTCACGCACCGGAGTGACATGCTTCCGTCGCCGAGCGCGAGCCGCCGCCAATGGTCCTCCTCGAAGGCCCGCGCGGGGTCCTCTCCGTTGTCGACGACGAGGTTCGGGCGGAACCGCGTGACGTCGATCTGCGTTCCCAGGGTTCGCGTGAGAGCGGCCAGTGAGGCCGTTGTCGTCACGAGGAGCGGAAACCCGTCGGCGAAGGCGGTGTGGTCGTCGGGGGCCGCGTAGCGGGGGTCGCACGGGCGGCGCGCGCCCGACGGGAAGGCGACGAGGCGGACTGGCGCCCTGAGCAGGTCCGAGAGCGCCGCGTCGGCCTCGGGAGCGGGCGCGATACCCGTCAGGTGCTCGCCCCACACGACGACTGGCACGCGCGGGCCATCATCGCATACCCTGACAGTCAAAAAATACGTCTGACCTGAAGCCGCGGGCACGCCGAGCGTCATCCTCACCGCGTCCGCGGGCGGGTCGTCGAGCGCCACCGAGATGGTCGCGAGCGAGGGCGACCCACGGGCCGTCACGAAGTGCCCGGCCGCGTCGACCACCATCCAGCGACGGTCCCAGCGGAGGCCGCCCGCGGAGGTCTGCGCGGCGTCGAGGGCGATGCCGCGCGCCGACTTCAGCGGATAGATGGACAGCGCCCCGATGAACATCAGTGGCTGTCGTCGCGAATGTGGGCGATGCGGGGGCCGTCCGGGCCAGCGACCCAGCTCATGACGACGTGCGAACCGCCCGCGTCGCAGCGGCAAGCGAAGGCCCCGGTCCGCGGGTCGGCCTCGCTGCAGGACGGGGTCGCCCAGACGAGGTCGCAGCCAGGGACCGCGACGCGCTCGTCGCGGAGGTCGGCGGGCGTCCAGGTGGCCAGCAACTCGCCATCCCCCTCCTCCGCGGGCCCCGGGTACGTCACGTGCAGCTCGAAGCCGCCCGGGGCGACGAGCTCGGCCAGCGCCGCCCGCGCCCCCGCATCGACCGCGCGGTTCCAGCGCAGCTGCCAGCCGTCTGGCCCGGGGCTGCAGGCCTGCCCCGGGCAGCAGTCGAGGCCGGCGTCGAAGCGCTCGGCCTCGAGCCACCCGTCTCCATCGTGCCCGAAGGTGACCCGGGTGAGCCCGCTGCGGCAGGCGGTCCCCTCGCCGACCCGCCGCTCGAAGATGACGATGAGCTGGTCGGGAAGCGCCATGAACGTCGCGACGCGGACGAGCTCGGCGAACTCGGGCGCAGAACGATGCCACGCCGCGATTTCAGCGTGCCAGCCCGGGGCGACCTGTTCGAGGCCGGGGATGACGGCGGGCTCGCAGGCCGCTTCGGACGCGGGGCTGGTGGCTGGCGCGGTGGCGCAGGCGGCGAAGGTCGCGCTGACAAGCGCCATGAGGGCGCGGCAGAACATCACGGGGCTCTCCCTGATCCTTGGTGTTGAAACGAACTGGCCCGGCGCGGGCGTGTCTCAGGCCTCGAAGCGGACGCGGCGCTCAAAGACCGGGGCCCCGTCGGGAGACGCCTCGGGCGCCGTCCCAGCCTCCGCGTCGCGCAGCAGGCGGTAGATGTGGGGCCCGATGAAGTCGATGGGCGTGGACTCGAACTGCTCGCCGCCGAAGGTCTGGATGTTGGCGGTCTGTGCGGCGAGCATCCGCGTGTCCTGCGCGAAGATGCGCATCGCGATCGGCTCGAGCAGCGGCCTGACGACGGCCGCGGGTACGCGTGTCCGGAACTGGATGCGGGCGAAGAGGCGGGTCTCGAAGTCGGCGATGGGGCTCGCGGCGGCGGTCACGAGGATGTGGTTCTCGTCGCCGATACGGTACTCGACCTGAGCAATCGAAGGCATGAAGAACCTGTCAAAGTGTGTCACGACGCCGCCAGACGGGCTGAGCAGTCGACCGACGAGGCCCGACGGGCGTGGCTCGCCGACGTACTCGACCTCGGCGCGGTCAGCGTAGCGGCGGACGATGGCCTCGATCGGGTTGCGCGTCGTCGCGGTGCGGAAGAGCCCGCCGTGCAGGAAGGCCGTGTGCGGCACGTCGAGGGCGTTCTCGAGGGTCGCGTGCAGGGTGCCCGGGGCGTCGACGACCCGGTCGACCGTCGCGTAGCCGTCGCCAAGGCGTGGCAGCGCGAAGGGGCCCGTGTCGGGCGCCGACTCGGGGTCGCCCCAGACCCAGACGAGGCCGTCGGACTCGCGGCACGGGTAGGCGGCCGCCCGGCGGCCTCGGGCGTGCGTCGCCTCGCCGATGAGCCCGGGGATGTTGCGGCAGACACCGTCGCGGGCGAACTCCCAGCCATGATACGGGCAGGCGAGGTGCTCGCCCCGGACGCAGCCGCCCGAGAGCGGAACGTTGCGGTGCGGGCAGCGGTCGAGCAGTGCTGCGACCTCGCCCGAAGCCGTCCGGAAGAGCGCGAGCGGCGTCCCGAGAAGTCGGATGGCCTGCGGGGCCTTGCCGAGGTCGCGCGCGAAGGCGACGGGGTACCAGGCGCGGGCCACACGGAAGACCGACGTGTGCGGGCGGGTCTCGGGCGGGCGCAGGCGGCTCACGGACTCCATGTCAGCTCCAGTTGCGGGGTCAGGTGACCGACGACGAGGCCGCGAGCGTTCCGGCGAGGCGGGCGCGTGAAGGGAGCGAGTGCGTGGCGGGCGGCCGGGTTCAGCGCCCCGAGCAGTTCGAGGAGCGCCATCAGCGCCACATCGCGGGCCTCGTTCGAGCCGTCCTCGACCTTGAGCGCGAAGCCAAGCGGGCCGTGGGCGCGGGAGAGCAGCGCACCACCTTCGACCCCGTCTGCACCTCGCTTGACAAGGACCCCGAGGACCGCGCGCATGACGGCTGTGTCGAGGAGGCCCGGCCCCGCGACGAGCTCTGCATGGTCACGCATCGCATGCCAGATGCGTTGACGTGCAACGATCTCGGTATCCGCCACGTCCTTCGCCTGCGCCGCGGACGCGAATTGGGCGTAGGCTTGGGCGAGCGCCGAGAGCGGCATGGCGGGTGTCGGCGCGCTGCAGCCATCCACCGCCCAGAGGACCTCGGTAGGGCTCGCGAGGCGCTCGACCTCGGCGCGGACAGCCTTTTGGACCGGGTGGGCGAGCTTCAGGTAGTGGCGGGGATCGGCGTCGAGCAAGCGCGTGAGTGCCAGCATACCGCAATGCTTGCCCGAGCAGTTGTGGTGCAGAGGGCTCGGCGCATCGCCGCGGACGGACAGAACCTCGAGGGCCGCCCTGTCCGAAGGCGGATGCGACCCGCAGCCGAGGTCATCGGACCCGAGACCGAGGCGCCCAAGCCAGGCTGCGATGGGCTCGGTCGCCCACGCGCCTCCTGCGTGCGAGGCGCAGGCGAGGGCAAGCTCGACCGAGCTGAGGTCGGCCCCGGGATGGCGGGCGAGGGCCATCGCCTGCAAGGGCTTGGCGGCCGAGCGCGCAAAGACGAGCCTGGTCGGGTCTCCGGCCGTTGCGAGGAGCCGCCCGTCCGGAGTCACGACCGCCACGTGGAGCGGGTGGACGTTTTCGACGCGGGGACCCGCCCCCGTCTCGCGCGTCGCGAGAATACAGGCATTCATGGTGTCGGCAGCCGGATGATTTCAAGGTCGCCAAGCTCGGAGAGGCCCCCAAGAAGGCGGCCGTCCGGGCTCAGCCCGAGGCGCGTCAAGACGCGAGCGTCGAGGGTCGGACGCAGCGGCCCGAGGTCGAGGCGCTCGAGCGAGTCGCGCTTCCAGTCGCCGTCCTCGGGGGCGAGGGTCACAAGCCGCCAGCTCTGGTCGGAGGTCGCGACGACAAGGCGCCCGCCGCCCGGGGCGAGGGCGAGCACCGCGCGGCCGGGTACGTCGAAGCTGCGGTCGGGCTCGACCTCGAGGGCGGCGCTGCTAGCGCCGAAGCTGCCGTTCGCACGGAGAAAAACGTGAACCCGCAGGACCGCTGGGTTCGCCTGGTGGGCGAGGACGACGACCGCGCCAGTGGACGAGGCGAGGACTTGCAGTCCACCCGAGAGGTCCGCCTCGCCCGCGCGCAGCAGCTGGTTCTCGACGCGTTGGTCGACATCACCGGCCTCCGCCTTCCGGCCCCAGGTCCGCCCCGTCACAGGGTCAACGGCAGATTTCCAGACCCACACCGCGGGCTCGACAGCGCCGCCGACGACGGTCACGCGACCACCCGCGAAGACGAGATCTGCGCCGCGGGAGGCGGTCAGCAAGCTGCCGACGTCGAGGGACCGAGCTGGTTCGGACGGTGTAAGGCGAAGCTTGGCCTCGGCGAGGTTGGCCCACGCGACGAGAGGGCGCTCGTAGAGGAAGACGGCCCCATGGGTCGTGGCCCCCGTCGCGGCCCCAGGCTGCCCGGCGAGCGCCACCTCGGCCCCGCTCGAGAGCAGGACGGCACGTCCATGACCCACCCCGAGCCGGCCGGTCTTGAGGAGGGCGTCAACCTCCGACGGCGGTTCGTCAAGGCTCGTGACGCGGGTGTGGGTGGCGTCCGTCCACGCCCCGTGGACGAGCAGCCCGTCGGCGGAGACGGAGGCTTGAGCCCCCCAGCCAGGACCCATGCCAGCTGGGCCCGGGACGACACGGCGCGCGCCCGGAACACAGCCGTCGAAGTCAAGCCATGCGACCGCGCCGGCTCCGCCACCCGCCACGGGGTCACCCGAGACGACGCGCCAGGTACGCAGGCCGGGCTGGCCCAGGCTGAGGCGGCCGAGCGCCGCCAGTCCGTCGACCGGAGCGACGAAGTCCTCCACAAGCACCGAGGAGGCGCCCGCCGTGACGGTGAGATCGGCCGTCACGAGGGTCCCGTGCGCCGAAGTGCCGACCTCGAGGCGGCTTGCGTAGTCTCCGCAGCTGACAGACTGTGCACGGACCGTCAGCGGCAGGCGGGCCCCGGGCGCCAGGACGTCGAGATCGCTCCCGAGGGTGGCCGTGAAGGCCGCGCTCGGGGGGGTGATGGTGACCCGCAGCGCGAGGACCGAGAGCGGCACGTTGCCGCTGTTGACGAGTTCGAAGGCCCGCTCGGAGGCGCCGCCAAGCGCCACCGTCCCGAACGCGACAGCGCTCACGGGATCCTGCAGGTCGTCCTCGAGCGAGAGCGTGACGACCTCCTCGCGCTCGGCGGCGGCGGCGCTGGCGAAGAGCTGGACGACTGGCGGGCGGCTGAGCGGCGGCGCGGTGTCGAGCGTCAGTTTCGCGCCGTAATCACCGGCGGCGGCGGGTGAGAAGATCACCTGCGCCTCGGCGCTTTGTCCCGGCTCGAGTCGGTCGATCGGCGGTTGGACCGTGCGGAAGGCGAGGGCTGGGTCCCCGAGCAGGCGCAGCGGGGGCCGGGACGCGAAGTCGACGGGCTGACGGCCGCGGTTCTCGAGTCGGACCGTGAGCCGCAGCGAAGGCGGGAGGCTCGCGTCGGGTGCGAGCGTCAGGTCCCCGAGATCGACGACAGTGCCGGCCGCGGGGACCTGGCCGTCCACAAGCAGCACGAGGTCGGGCGGGCCCGGCTGCGCGATGTCGACGTCACAGGCGGCCGAAGTCGCGAGCAGCGCGAGGAGAGCGAGCTGGCGGGGCCAGCGGGATGAGGCGGGTTTCGTGGTAAACACGTGTTATCCTAGCCCGCGCCGAGCGCCGGCTCAAGTCATCGCGTCTGTGGCCGGCGGTGGCGGGCGGTGGCGCTGCGGTGAAGCGTGGTGAGAGACGTTGCGGCCACGAGGCCAGCCGGGAGGCGCACGCACCTGGGAGACGCGACGGGAGGGGCCAGAGCGAGGGCCAAGAACAGATGGCGACGAGCGGGTGTTCGGATCGCGTCGGCAGCCAGCCTGAAGGGGGGCGTGTCTCCCGGGAGGACGCAGGCCGCGTGGAGGGTCTGGCGTGAGTCAGGGTGAGCGCGAGGGCTCGCTCGCTCGTCCCGGCGTGGCGAGTTGTGGGCGGTTCAGCTGAACACCGGTGCCCTGGGGTGGCATTGAGGGGGCTCGCGGATACTCGACCTGAGCCGGAATGTCCCGTCGGTCAGGCGGGGGGGCTTTGGCTGCCGTCATTCGAATGCGGGGCCACGGTTGGAGTCGTCCTTGGTGGCGATGACGTGGGCACGATGGCGGAGACGGTCCATGGCGTGGCTCTCGAGGATGGCGTCGCAGGTGATGTTCCTGACCCCCTACGCGGAGCGCTGCCGCACGATTTGACGAAAGTCTGCGGGCTCATCGCTGCGGATCGGACCTGTCCGGGGTCATCGATGATGAGGAGCGCCAGCCCGACTCGGAACTTCGAACTTTGGGAAGGAAAGCAGGGTGCGCAGACAGAAATGAAGCGAAGCGAAGCGAAACACGACCCACCACCGAGGGGGCTCGCTGAGGACAACGGCGCCGTCGCTGGAAACGGCCTCGCGGCGTGCTCACGAGGACCTTGGAAAAAAATGTTCGATTTCGGACGCGCGGAACGGGACCTCGTCGGCATTAGGGAGGTTGGAGCGTCGACGTGTGCGCTCCGGGAGGCTCTCGTGACGTTACCGCGCATTGTGATTCCAGGTGCTTGCATCCTGATT
>SYAK01000055.1 GCA_005788935.1 Pseudomonadota bacterium | reverse complement strand
GGCCGTGCTGGCGCGACCGGGGGACCTCGGCCGCCGGGCCGCCTACGCGATCGCCTGCGCAGAGGTGGCCGCGGGTTCCGCAAAGGCCGACGACGCGCTCCGCGAGACCCGCGCGGCGCTGGCTCGGTCGAGCGGACTCCCGTCGTTGGACGCGGCGGTCGATGCGGCCTACGACGCGCTGCTCGGGGCGGAGGCTCTGGCGGCTTCGAAGACCGCGCTCCGACGCGACCACGCCTCGGCGCTGCTGGCGCGGGCGGCGCGAGACCCCGACGGTGTGGAGGTGCGGGCGGCCGCGGTCGCTGTCGTGGCGCCGCTCGCCGCTGGCCCGTGGCCCGAGCCGGCCGAAGCCGCCGAGGTGGCCCTGGCAGCGCTGAACCCCGGGATGGCGCTGACGTGGCTCGATGGGCGCCCGGAGACGCAACACGATGCGGATGCGACGGCTCTCTGTGGGGTCGCACTGCTTCGGCTCGAGGATGCGCCTGGCGCACGGGCGCGCTGCGAGGGGGTCATCGCGTCGGGGATTCGTTCGCCCGATCTGCTGAACGTCGCCGGAATGGCCGCCTTGATGTGCCGCGATGCCGACCGCGCGCGCGATCACCTGATGGCGGCCCGGGAGCTCGCCCCAGCCCGGACCGACGTCCTCCTGAACCTCGTGGCCGCCCACGCGATGGCTGGCCATGTCGGCGCCGCGCTCGGCGTCCTCGACGGCCTCGTCGACCTGCACGGACCTCCGTCCGAGCCCGCCGGCCTGCGAGACGCGCTTCTGGCTGCGCTCGCGGGTACCTGAGCCTGCGAACCCCTACCCTTCCGGAGCCTCGCCATGGCCTACTTCCAGCTGCTCGGTACCGGCGCTGCGCCCGAGCCCGACCCCGCCGCAGAAGGACGCAACCGGCGTCTGCCTGCGTCCGCGCTCGCCCATCACATCGGGACCTGGCTGCTGCTCGACGTCACGCCAGCCATCGCCGAACAGGCCGAGCTTGCGCTGTCCGTGACACATGTGGCGCTGACGGACCCGCGCCCCGAGGTGGTCCTGCCGCATCTGAAGGCGCTCGACGCGTGGCTTGACGCCCCCGCGACGCTGCTGCTCGCCAAGGGGACAGCGTCGCCGTTCTCGAGTGCGGCCCGCAGTTTCCGGCAACTGACGACGGTCCTGCTGTCTCCCGAGACCCCGACGGTCGTCGGCGACCTGACGGTGACGGCGCTCGCGCTCGACGCCGGGGCGAGCCCGGGCCGTTGGGCCTTCGCGCTCGACACCGGCAAGAAGCGCGTCCTCTACGCGCCGGGCCTGTTCGAGGTGCCGGAGCGCGTCTCGGCCTGGTTCACGGGCAACGACCTCCTCGTCGTCGACGGGTACGGCTGGGACGCCGACGTATCGCCGGGGACGGCGGCGGACGGGGCGGACCTGCGAGGTCACGCGGGTGTCTTGAACCGCCTCGTGAGCTGGCTCGACCTGCGGAACGCGAGCGTGCTCTTCACGAACCTCGGCCCACGGACGCCGCCGCACGCGCAGGCCTCGACGGCGGTCAGGCGGTCATCGCACCGCGCGGACGTGGGCTTCGACCAGCAGAAGATCCCCCTCGGGCGATGAGCTTGCCCCGTCGCGTCGCGGTGGTGTGCGGGGTCGGTGGGCTGTACGCCACGCGGCGGCTGCACGAGGCAGCGCGGGCGCTCGGCTGGACACCGTCAACCGTCGACCCGGGGCGGGTGGCACTGCGGGCCTCGCCGAGTCCAGGCGTCTTCGAGGACGGGGCGGCGGTGCCTCGACCTGACGCGATGATTCCGCGCCTGACAGGGCCCCTCGCGAGCTGGGGACGGGCGGTCGTCGCGACGTGGTCCGCGGCGGGAGTCCCATGTCCGGTGACAGCTGACGCACTCGCGTGCGCACAGGACAAGCTGGCGACAACGCTGAGGTTGCAAGCAAGGAATGTGCCAACGGTCTCGACCCTCGCGGTCCGCGAGCCGTGGCATGCGAACGAGGCGCTGCTCGCGTGCATCCCCGCCGAGACGGGCGCGTGGGTCGTCAAGCTGCCTGACGGTTCGGGCGGGCTCGGCGTGGCCCGCGGTGAGAGCGCGTCATCGACGCTGGCGATCGCGCAGCTCGCGACCCGCCATGGCGTCGCCCTCGTGCAGCCATGGATGCACACGTCGCCCGTGCATGACCTTCGGGTCCTCGTCGCCGCGCTCGAGCCGCTCGCGGCCTGCCGACGGGAGGCCGCCCCGGGTGAGTTCCGGGCGAACTTCCACCGCGGCGCGGTGTTGCGGGGCCTCTCGTCCGAAGCGCTCCCCGCGGGTGCCGCAGAACTCGCCGTTGCGGCGGCGCGTGCGCTCGAGCTGCCCTTCTGCGGAGTCGACCTGATCGAGACGCCCGACGGGCTCGCCGTGCTCGAGGTCAACGCAAGCCCGGGCCTCGAGGGCCTCGAGCGCGCGACCGGGCGCGACCTCGCGACGCCCTTTGTGGGGCGCTGGCTTTCGGCCGAGCACAGACTGGCCCTGACCTGACCCGTTCATCAGGCTCCGACGCGGTGACTGCTCGGCAGCCAAATCGCCTCGGCGCGGCTCAGGACGCCGGTCCCCACCCCGCCTGAGCGGTCAGATTGACCCGACCCGGTCGCGACGCCTAGACTCGTTCGCCTCTGCCGGAGTGTTCCATGTCACGACTTCCACGCCTCCATACCCTGCTTGTGCCGACCCTGCTCGCGGCGCCTGCTGGCTGTTTCCCGACTCCGCCCGCCGGCCTCGAGGACGCTGCGGGCGCGGGGGGCGACCTGATCGCAGCAGACACGTCCCTCCCGGAAACCTCCGAGGATGCGAGCGAGTCGCTCTCCGACGCGGACGAGGTGGACGACGCGGGTGACGTCCCAGGCGACCACGGCGGTGGCGAGGACGTCCCTGTCACGCCCGGCGGTGCCACCAGCCTCACGACAGCGAGCACCGACGAAGGCGTGCTGGTCACGTGGCAGCCCGCCCCCGCGGCCCTCCGTCAGCAACTCGATCGATGCCGTGGCGCCTGTGACGCAGACGGCCCTTGGGCACCGTTTGCGCTCCAGACCGGCGCGACGACGTACCTCGACGTGTCGGCCGAGCCAGCGCCAGCCCCCGGCGGCCCGACCGGGCTCACGGCCTCGACGGACGATCCGGACGCCATTCTGGTCACCTGGGACCCGATGTCAGCACCCGAAGCTCCGTTTTACACGTATCGCGTGACATCCTACACCGCTGACGGGCCGCTGCCTTCGTCCGCCCTCGTGAGGGGCGCTCGCGCCACACCCGCCCTCAGCGCGTGGGCGTGGTCGGTGGACGACGGCGCGAACTGGAACCCGCTGGCGCCCGACGCGACGCAGGTGTCGCTCGGCCTGGCCGGGCCGCCGACCGTGAAGGCGGTGTTGCGCGCGTCCGAGGGCACCGCGGCCGATGCGGTCCAGCTCATTCTCGCGGACCTCAGCTTGAGCCCCGGCTCGTCGGTCAAGGTTCTCGTCCGGGCGGAGACCACCCTCGGCGAGGGCGCCCCTTCGACAACGACAGGCTGGCGCGCAGCCCCCGTCGCGGTCAGTGTGGCCTGGGAGCGCTCGGAGTTCGGGCAGGACGGTCCGTACGCTGCGATCGGCCAACCCGCTGAGCAGCCGGTCTCGGCGGCGTTCGGCTGGCGCGACACCACCGCACCCGACAATGGCGCCGTGCGATTCTACCGTGCGGTCATCAGCGGGACCGGCATGGTCCCCTGGACCACGACGCCAGTCGCGGGATGGCGCACCCCGCCCCTCGGAGTGCCGGCCAACGTCCAGGCGAGCGACGATCTGGCGGACCTCGTGCGGGTGACCTGGGAGCCGGTCCCGGGCGCCACGCAGTACGAGGTTCTGCGTGACGGCACGGTCGTCGACACGGTCCTCGGGCTGATGTGGGAGGACCGAAGCGCACCCGCGCCCATCGGGGGCTGGACGTCCCCCTCGCCGCTCACGCTGACAGCCCGCACCGAAGGCCTGCAACTCAACTGGACCGCGCCGGCGCGACCGCTTGGCGCGGCGCGCAGCTACGCCGTCCGCGCTGTGGGCTCGAACCAGAACTCGGCCCCGGACACCGGGCGCCGGGCCGCGGCCTCGCTGGCCGGATGGGAGATCGTTGTGGCGCGCGGCGGGGTCAGCACCACCGTGACGCTCGATGTCGCCAACACGCAGTGGATCGACACGAATGCGCCCCCGCACACGCTCGGCGTCTCGCAGGTCTCCGTCACGAACGGGGCCCGACGCGCCGCCGTGACGTTGAACGGCGCCATCACCGTCGCGCGTCCCGTGGAGTCAACGTACACCGTGCGCGGCCGTCTTGCGACCACCCCGTCGACCGCCACGGCGACCTCGAACGAGGTCAAGGGCACCCGCGAGATGGGCTCTGTCGCGTATGCGTGGCTGCGTTCGCAGAGCTCCGCGGGTTCGTCGGCCTACGACGTCGTCGCCCAAGGCCAGGGCACGACCCTGCCGGCCGTCGACGACTCCACCGCTCCAGCCGATGGCGCGAAGCGCTACTACAAGCTCACGGCCAGCGCCGACGGGGCCACCACCGCCAGCTCGGTCCCGACGCTCGGGTGGCGACTCGCCTTCGCCGCGATCACGGCGGGCGGGCGTCACGCGTGCGCTATCAGCACGGAGGGCGCCCTCTGGTGTTGGGGCGCCCGCGACCGGAAGCAGCTCGGGACCGGCGCCCTGACGACACCCGTCGCGCAACCCCTCGAGGTCGCCACGGCTGGGACCGACCCGGTCGTCTCTGCGTCGGCTGGCCAGGCACATACGTGCTTCGTTCGGCGCTCTGGCAGTGTCGCCTGCTTCGGCAGCAACGACTTCGGCGAATGCGGCGTTGGGGGCGTCACCACCGTCGAGTCACAGACGGTCGTCCCAGGGTTGACGGGGGCCATCTCGGTTTCGGCCGGCAACGCCTTCACCTGTGCCGTCGTGTCCGCCCGGACCGACCGGCAGGTTCGCTGCTGGGGGCAGGACAAGGACGGCCAGCTCGGCGCCGCCTTTCAGGGCGCGATGAGCCAGACGCCCCTGACGGTGGTCACCTCGAGCGAGGCGCCGCTCGGCAGCGTCAGCGAAGTTCACGCGTCTGTCTCGG
>SYAK01000542.1 GCA_005788935.1 Pseudomonadota bacterium | reverse complement strand
CATCCACGACGTCTTCGGGCACGTTCCGCTGCATACGGACCCCGATTTCGCCGAGTTCCTGCAGACCTACGGACGCGCGGCCTTCCTGACCGATGACCCGGTCCACACCGAGCGGCTCGCGCGGCTCTTCTGGTTTACCGTGGAATTCGGGCTCATCCGGGAGGAAGGGCGCCTCAAGCTGTACGGGTCGGGCCTCATCTCGAGCGAGGGCGAGGGGCACCACGCGCTCTACAGCCCCGAGGTCGAGCGGCGCCCGTTCGATCTCGAGCGCGTCTGCAGCACCGCCTTCGAGATCCACCACTACCAGCCAATCCTCTACGTGCTCGAGAGCTTTGACCAGCTGAGCGAGGCGATGCGGACCTACGCCGACCGCCTGCTCGCGCTGAAGGCCGCCGCCTGAGACGTCACGGCGCGACGTCGAGCCATGGCGTCGCGTCGAGCTCGACGACGGTCACGAAGGCGCCTCGGGCGGGATCGAAGCCGAAGCGCGGGTGGTTGACCGCGCGCATGCGACGCATGAGGTGGTCGAAGTAGCGGCGCAGGCGGCGCTCCTTCGTCTCACCCGGCTCATCCCCGCCCCAGAGCGAGAAGTCGGCGAGCGTCTTGTCCTTCTTCGCGAGGATCTCCTCGAGCTTCGCGGCGACCTCGCCGCCCTTGCGAAGGAGGGCCTCGCGCCAGCGGGCGCGGTCCGCGTCCGAATAAGGTGCGACCTCGGTCGCGTCGACCACGTGCAGGGCGAGCGGCTGCGTGTCGGTCGCGGTGCGGCTGTCGGTTCGAGGATCGGACATCAGGGCGCCTCACAGGTTGCAGGGGGCGAGCCGGGTTACGACTCGACAGGGCGCGCATCAGAGCGCAAGATGGGTCCCTTGAGAAGCGCGGGAGGTCCCGCGCACGCAGTTCGGGTCCGGCGTCGTCACGCCGCGCTCCCCGGAACGTTCCGCCCGCGCGAGTCCATCCCGCCTTGACGCCTGCACCCACCGCCACCGCCGTCGTGAGCCGTAGCGCGGCCCGCTGCCTCGGAGCCTGCGTCCTGGTCGCGCTGTGGAGCGGGTGCTCGCCCTTCGTGAAGCCCGCGCTGCCTGGCGAGACGCCGCTCGCGGTCCGCGAAGTGCGCTTCCTGCGAGCTTCCGATGAGGCCTCACCCGAGCTGTCGCCAACCCTCGACCCGACCGCGCTCCGACCGCTGCTGGCCGTCCGCCCCGACCTCGGGCTCATCGCCGGGCAGCCGTGGAACCCCTTCCGAGCCGCGGAAGATCGGCGTCGCATCGGCGCGTTCTGGAAAAATCACGGGTACCTCGACGTGGACGTCGCGCCCGCGGAAATCCGCGAGGACAGCGCGGCGCGTGTCGTGGACGTCGCCTGGCGCGTGCGCGAGGGACGCCGCTACACGCTGTGCGAGGCCTCTGTTGAAGGCCACTTCCCGGCCCCTTTCGAGGCGTCCCTGAAGGCGCTCGTGACGCAACGACCCGGCGACCCGGTCGCTATCATCCCGTGGCGCCTGACGCGGCACGCGATGGCCGACGTCCTGCGTGAGAGTGGCCACATGCGGGCCGAGGTCTACAGCCGCGGGTGGGTCGATCGGAGGCGCGGCTGCGTGACCTGGGCCTACCTCGTCGACGCAGGACCACCGAGCGTCGTCGGGCGGGTAACGGTCACGGGCGCCTCGCGCGTCCCGCCCGACGCCATCCTCGGGCGCGTCGGTCTCGCGCCTGGGGAGCGGCTCGATCTCAAGACCCACACCAAGCGTGAGCTCGACCTCGCGGATACGGGCGCCTTCCAGGTGGCCCGCGTCGTAGCGGACACCGGGACCGAGTTCCAGACCGGCTCCGCGAGCTGGGAGACGTGGATTCCGCCCGACACCGGCGGGGTCCTTCGCCCAGGGCAGGTGAACGGGGAGGGCCACCTCGTCCCGCGCGACCTGCCGGCTGCGGTGGACCTTGATGTGACGGTCGTCGAGGCCCCGCGGGTGCAGGCCTCGGCCGAAGTGGGCGTGATGGCCGACATCGAGCGGGTGGACCCGTGGATCGGCGGGCGGGTCGTCTGGCGCGACGCGCTCGGGCCACTCCATCACCTCACCGCCCAGGCGCGGGTCGGCTGGGGGCTGCGCTGGCGTGGCGACATCGAGGAGCCGCTCGGCCTGCACGGCGGCGGACGGATCACCTGGACGCGGGCGGGTGTGCTCGGGCGGACCGGGGACGTTCGCCTCGTGCTGAGCTCCGATGATCGCCTCCACCCAGGCTTCAACTGGCGGACCTCGCGTGCGGCGCTCGGCGCGCGCTGGCTGCTCGCTCGCGGGATGTTCCTCGACGTCGAGCCCGCGGTCCGACGTGATGCCGGGATTGGCCTCGGGACACCGACCGAGGCCAACGCGCTCGGCCTCAGCGCCCGGCCGAGCGACGTCGTGGGCGAGCTGCGGCTGCAGTGGGTGTGGGACACGCGCAACGATCCGGTCGAGGCGCTCGACGGGCACCTCATCGCGCTCCGGGCGGCCGTCGCGCCCGTCGGTACGACGCGCTGGCTGGGTGGTGCGCTGGATCTGCGTGGGTTCTGGCGGCTCTCCGAGGACCTCGGGATCGCGATGCGGGCCGCCTGGGAGGGCGTCGATGACCTCGGCGTGGCCGGCGTCCCGGTCGGCGTACGCCCCTTCGGCGGCGGCGCGTGGGGGATGCGTGGCTTCGGGACGCGCCGCTTCGCGATCCAGGGCGAGACCTGTACGGGCGGCACCTGCCGGACGGTCGGGCTCGGCGCGGCGAGCCTCCTCGAGACCTCACTCGAGCTGCGCTGGTTGCCGTTCCGCAAGCAATTCGGCGCGGTCGCCTTCGTCGACGCGGGCGGCGTCGGCGCGGCCCTCAACCCGCTCGAGGATGGCGTGGCGCTCGCGCCCGGTCTCGGGGTCCGGGCGCGGCTCTGGCACCTGACCTTGTCGGTGGATGTCGCGTGGCGCGCACTTCAGACTCCCACACACGCATCACTTGACCGTTGGCTTGCGTTCCTGCGCATCGGGGAGGCCTTCTGATGCATCCGGAGGCGCCCGCCTTGCCCCCGCAACCCGAGACAACGACGGGGGACCCGCGACTGCCGCCACGCCGGAGCTCGGTCCGCCATGCCGTCCGCGTGGCCAGCTTCGGCCTGATCGGACTTCTCGTGGTCGCGGCGGCCATGATCGCCTTCCTGCAGACGGGACCCGGGACCGCGCTGCTGCGGGATCTGGCCCTCGACGCGGTCGGCGAACGCCTCGACGGCGCCCGCGTCGGCAGCCTCGACTGGTCGCTCGGTGGGGACATCGTCCTGCGTGACCTCGGTGTCGATAGCCCGGATGGCGCGCCCATCGTGGCGATCGCCGAAGTGCGCGTGCGCCCGGACTGGGGGTCGCTGCTGACGGTCCCGACGCTCGAGGTCGACGTGACAGGGCTCCGGGTCGACGTCACGCGCTTTCCCGACGGGACCGACTCCTTGTCGCGACGCCTCAGGAGAAGCCTGGCGGCCGGGGCCGAACCGGCTCCACTCCCGGCGGACCTCGTCATCAGCCGCCTGACGCTTGGGGACGCCGGCCTCTCGGCCCGGACCCCCGAGGGCGCGACCGTCAAGGTCGACGGGCTCCGGCTCGAGGCGAGCATCGCGCTGAGGTTGCGGTCGGAGGGGGCGGTGGACGTCGAGGTCAGGCAGCTGTCGGGGGACCTTCGGGCCGAGGCCCCACGGACCGCTGGGCCTGGCACCCTCGTATATTCGGCCCCGATGACGGCTTCAGGCAGGTTCGAGGCGGGATGGCCGGCCGAGAGCTGCGTCCGGGAGGGTGCCTGCCCGCCGCCCGAAACACCGGGCGGCCTCGCGTGGCCGCCACCCGCGACCGCCATGCTGACGCTCGCGCTCGACGGCACGCGTGGGCGCGTCACAGCCCCGCGCGACGTCCCCTTCCCGATCGCCGCACCCGATGTGAGGCTGACCGTCGCCGATGGGCGCGCCGAGCTCGCTGTCGGGCGCGTCGACGCGGGGCCGTTCAGCCTCGCGGGTATCGCGGGCCACGTGGCCGCACTCGATGTGGCCGCGGCGCGCGAGATGCGGCTCGGGCTGAGCGGGCTCGCCGTCTCCGCGGAGGGCCTCTCGACCCTCGTCGCCGCCCTCGGTGGCCCAGCTGGCGTGATGAAGGCCGATCTGGCGGGCGAGTTGACGGCCGAAGGGCCACTCTCGAAGCCGGTGGTGCGCGGGCAGCTCACGTGGGGTGATGCCTCTGTGATGCTTGACGGCAACGCGATGCTGGATCGCGCCGAGCGGCCCAAGGTCACGCTGCAGCTCACGGGGAAGGCCATCCAACCGCCGAGGCTGCTCGGACTTCCGAACCTGCCGGACTTCGCCGCGGGATTCACGCTCACGCTGAAGGCCGACGGCGTCGTCCCACCCGACATGCGCCTCGACACGTCGCTCCACCTCGACGTCCTCGACCCCGACCGGACGGAGGCCGACAGCGGCGACATCGAGGCGACCGTTTCCCCCGACGCCCTCGCGCTGCAACGCATCGCGCTGAAGGTGCTGGGCCAGACCGTCCGAGTCTCGGGCAAGGCGTCGCGGACGACCCGCATCTTCGAGGCGGACGCGACCGCCACCGTCGACCTCGCGCGCATCGCGACCGCCCTCGCCCCTCAGCTCTCGACCCCCCCGCCACAAGCGGCGGGCCCTGACGGCGCGATGACCGCGACGCTCCGGGTCTCCGGGCGCCTCAGCCCCGCGGGCCTGGCCCTGCTCGAGGCCGCCGGGAGCGGCGAAACCGCAGAGGCCCCGCAGTCCCTCGGCGTCGGCGCGTTCGAGGCCCTCAGCCTGACCTCGCGCCTTGAAGCCGACGCGCTGCGGCTCGGCGGGGGAGGATCCCTCGACTCGGCCAGCGTGGACCTCGATCTGAAGCTCGTGGAAGGCACACCGCAGGGCGAGGCCCGCCTCGACCTGAAGGGGCTGCGCACCGCCCCGGGTGCGGCCCCGATCGACGCGCTCGGCCTGCGCGTCACGATCGACCCAAGAGACGGCGGCAGGCTTCTGCCGCTCTCTGGCGGATGGACGGGCACAGCAAGGCTCGGCGCGCGCGCGCTGACGCTCGACGGGCGCTTCGACGTCGAATCGGTCGCGGCCGAAGCGAGCGTCGACGGCCTTCCACCGCTTGGCGTCTTGGTGAGCCTCGACACGGTGACGGTGGCGGGCACCCCCCTCGCGGTGACCCTCGCGAAGCCGGCCACCCTCGCCCTGAACCCGAAGGAAGCGTCGCTGCGGGGACTCGTGCTGAAGCTCGCGACGGCCGGGCCGGGCAAGGCGTCAGCCCTCGGTGAGGTGAGGCTCGAGGCCCGAATCGAGCGTGCCGCGGGCGACGACGGGGCCGCGACCGGGGCGCTCTCGGGGCGGGTCGAGGCCAGCGGCCTGGCGTTGGGGCAACTCGCGCGGGCCCTCGGTCGCCCCCTCCCGGGCCCGATTCTTGCGCTCGGACCGAAGCTCGATCTCTCCGCCGAGCTGACTGGACGCGCCGACGCGCCAGAGATCGCGTGGTCATCCCGGCTCCGTCTCCCCAAGCGCCTCAGCGTCAGCCTCGACGGGCGCGCCTCCGCGGACCGACTGAGCGCCGCGCTGGTCGTCGGGCCGTCCCGCGACGCACCCTGGCTTTCGGGCAAGCTGGTCCTGCCGCTCAAACGGCGCGACGGCCGATTTGAACCCGATCGGCAGCGGCCGCTAGCGGCCGAGGTGACGCTTCAGGAGACCTCGCTCGCGCGGTGGCGTGCGGCCCTCACGGCAGGGGATTCGGCACGTGACGACAGCGACGGGCTCGCGGGGCAACTGGCGCTGGGGCTGACGCTCGGCGGGACGCTCGCGAACCCGGAAGGGACGCTCGAGGCGGCCGTCGCCGCCCTCTCGACTGGCGGCGCCCAGGCCCCCCTGTCGAGTCGCCTCAAGCTCGAGCTCGCGCCGGGGGAGGCTGGCGGTGTGCGCGTCGGCGGAACGCTGGCCGTCGACGCGGCGGTTGGCCGCCTCGGCGGACTGACGCTGCTGGGCGAGGTCGCCCGCTGGACCGCTGGCGCGACACCGGGCTGGTCCGGCTCCGCCCGCGGCGATCTCGATCCGGTGCGTCTTGCGCAATGGATGACACCCGACGGGGTGCGACCAGCGGATGGCAGCAAGATCGCGTTCGGTCTGCGCGGCGGCGGCGCGGGACGGCGCGTCTCGGCCGAGCTCGACTGGAAGGTCGGGCTGACCGGACTCGCGGGGACGGGCGCGCCTTTCGCCGCCTTGACCGCCTTCTGGCCGCTCGGGCTCGCCGGGGGGGTGCGACTCGACGACGCGGGGCTCAGCCTGCACCACACGGTCACGGCGGGGCCTCGCGCCGAGCCTCTGACGACCCTCGAGGCCCTCGCCCGCACGGAGGTCGGGGACCTCGTCACGGCCCTGGCAGGGGGTTCCCTCGACGCGATCCGCCTCGAGGGCCGCCTGAGCGTCCCCGAGACCTCGCTCGCGCGCTTTGCACCGCCAGGCCTCGCAGGGATACCCGGGACGGTCGGCGGAGCGTTGACGCTCGACGGGACCGCGGCCCGCCCCGCGCTCACCGGCGCGCTCGACTGGCGCGGCTTCCCGACCCTCGCGGGTGACGCAGGCCGGGTCGCGGTGACCCTCGCGACGACCCCGAAGGCGCTGCGGTTGGCGCTCTCGGCTGGCCCCGCGCCGAAGCCGGTCGCGTCCGCGTCGGAGACCACGGGCGGCGATGGCGGCGGGCTCCGTCTCGACCTCACGTTGCCCGCGCTCTCCGAGCTCTTCCGCGTGACGCCAGACGCATCGATTCCGCTGGCGGTATCGGCCTTTGCGCGCACCATACCCCTGCGAAGCCTGTTGCCCGATCTGCAAGCGTTACCGCGAACACTCGCGGACGCAATCGGCGGGGTGCTCGACCTCGAGGCGACCGCCGCCCTGACGCTCAAGGCGGGCGTGCCACTCCTCGAGGCCCTCGGCGGTCGCGTCGAGTTCGCCGGCCTGAGTGTCCCGATCCCCGACACGACGCGCGTCCTGCGCGATGGACGCCTTGCGCTGTCACTCTCCCCGCAGGCGATCCGGCTCGAAGCGGCCGAGGTCCACGAACAGGATCCCGGGCCTGGCTGCTCTCCCTGTCCGACGCGCACGCTGCGAGCCTCAGGCGAGCTCGGCCTCGGCGGGACCACCGGGCTCGTACCAACCTCTCTCACGGCCCGCGTCGAGGCGACCGACTTCCTGGTCGGCGGGCTCGCCCTCGACGGCCCCGAAGCCGCGCTCGATCTCGACCTCGCGGTCGCGGTCCCAGACCTCGCAGCGCGTCCGCTCGCTGCCACCCTGACCTTCGAACACCTCGACCTCGACGCCCCCGATCGCTTCGTGCGCGCGCATTACCCGCAATTCATCTCACATGGTGACATCCTCGAGGCGCCCGCCGAAGGGAACAACCCGGGCGGCCTCCCACCACTCCCGGTTCCCAGGCCCCTCCTCCCTCCAATCCCACCCGATCTCGCGCTCGCGGTCGGCGTGGTCTTCCCGAAGCCGGGGCGCCTCGCGGCCTTTCCGCTCGACGTCTCCCTCGAGGGCCGCCTCGACGTCCACGTGGCGCAGGGCACGGTGACCGCGCGCGGCCGTCTCGACGTGGTCCGTGGCGTGCTCGGCGCGATGGGCTGGGACCTTCCGTTCGAGCGCGGCGCCATCACGGCCGAGGGCCCCCTCGACAGCGGCCTCCTCGACCTCACCTTCGCGGTGGCACCTCCCGATGTCGCGCTCCGCGATGCCTCCCGCGAGGGGGGACACGGCGGCCTCGCGCGCATCACCGCCCGCGCCTCCCTCGCGCGCGGCCTCGAGACCCGCTTCTCGGGCGTCGGCGGCCCCAACGTGCTCGACATGGCGACGTTCCTCAACACGGGCCGGACCCGCCTCTGGGGCGCCCCCGACCTGCAGCCGTCCTCAACTGTCCGGTTCGGCAACGGCGACCACGGTCTCGTGCTGACCTTCATCCGCACGAACCTTCGGGACTTCATCTTCATGGACCGGACACTCGGCTGGTCGGACGCCCTCGTCGACCACGCCGCCTATGGCCAGCTCGCCTGGTTCGAGATGCAGCGCACGCTCCCAGCTGGCGCCCATGGCGAGGCGGGGGCAAGTCGCCTGTGGCTTCGCGGCCGGCCGGTCGCACCGGGGCTCAACCGGCTCGAGCTCGGCTGGGAGTGGCTGCTCTTGAACGCGCCTCGCCAGATCCTCGGGTTCGGCCCCCGGCTCGGCCTCGACGGCCACCTCGGCGCGGCCTTCGGCTGGGAGTGGTCGTCGGTGGACTGAGACCGGGCATGCGCTGACGTTCCGTCAGGTAATCAAGCCTCCGCGACCGAAGTCCGACACTTCGTCAGCCCATGCAAAGCCGGTGGGCCCGCGGCGGGTGGCCGCGCGTACGGGGCGTGAGCCGAACGACCTCCGCCCGAGTCCGCGCGCTGTCCGCACGCCCCCCTTGCCGAGCAGGGACGGCCCGTGCTAGCGCAACGCCCAATGGCCGAGCCACGCCCCACGAGTCCTGCAACCCACCGCCTGCGCGCGCGCTCAGGCTGGATCCCGGGCCTGTGCGTTGCGACCGTCCTGTCCGCATGCGGCGACGGAGGGCTTGGGGACGCACCCGTGACGCGCTGCTTTCCGGAACCCTCGGCCTGCACCCCGGCCATGTTCGCAGGTGGCTTGCGGGCCGAACTCGGCGACCCGGCCGCGGGCGCGCGCGTCTATGCGGAGAACTGCGCCCGGTGCCACGGTCCTGACGGACGCGGGATCGGCGAGGCCCGCCACATCGACATGCGCAGCGCCGCCTGGCAAGCGTCCCTCCGTGATGCGGGCCTCGTCGCGACCATCCGCGCAGGGCGAGGAGCCAAGATGCCCGCCTTCAACCTCGAGGACGCGGCGTTGCGCGATCTCCTCGCCCACCTTCGCAGCCTCCCTGGCGATGGAGGGGCGCCGTGACGTCGACCCCGCAACGCGGCCGCCTCCTGACGCCGCTCTTCCTCGTGCTGTGCCTGCTCGGGATGATCGACGCGGCCTACCTCGGATGGGACCACTACGCCCATCTCGCCTCACCTGGCTACGGCGGAGGGCTCTGCGGGGTCGGCGGCGGCTGCGACGTGGCGCGAACCTCGCCGCTGTCCGAGGTGCCCCTCCCCCTCGGCCTGCCCGGGCTGCCGATCGCCCTCCTCGGCCTCGCCTTTTACGCGTCCGTCGCCGTCCTCGTGCGTGAGGCGCGCCCAGGTCACGCCGTTCTGCCCGATGCAGGCCGGGCCCGAGCCGCACTCGGCGCCATGGCGGTCCTCGCGGTCCTCGCGGTTGGCTACAGCGTCTTCCTCGCGGTGATATCCCTCCGCGCGGGTGGCCTGTGCCCGTTCTGCACCGGCCTCTACGTCGTGAACCTCGGGCTGCTGGCCTTGACGTTCGGACCCGCCCGCACCGCCGCGGGGGGCTTCGGCGGGCTGCGGTCGACCTTGCGGGCGTGCCTCGCAGCCCCAGCCCTGCGCGCCGGTTTCGCCTTCGTCATCGCCCTCGGCGTGACGTTCACGGTCTATGCGGCGGCGCTCTCAGGGGCCCGCGACGCGGCCAGCCCCGCCCCGCTGCTGAAGGGGCCCACCCAGACGCTCCCGACCGAGGCGCGACCGAGCCTCGGCCCGACCTCGGCCCGACTGCACATCGTCGAGTTCGCCGACTTCGAGTGTCCCCATTGTGGCACGGCCTTCCGCAAACTGTCCGAGCTCGCGGCGACCTTCCCGAAGGACCTCCGCGTCACCTTCCTCCACTTCCCCCTCGACGAGGCCTGCAACCCGCTCGTCACGCAGCCCTTCCACGGGCGCGCCTGCGGCCTTGCGCGCCTCGGCGCTTGTGCGCACGCACAAGGCCGCTTCATGGATGCCGCGGGCCTGCTCTACAACCAGCAGCGCGCGCGCACGGATGCCGAACTGCGCACAGACCTTGTGGCGCTTGGCCTCGACCCGACCGCCCTCGACGCCTGCCTCGCAAGCCCCGAGCCTGCCGCTCTGGTGAAGGCGGACATTGACGCTGGCATCCAGGCCGGAGTGCAGGGCACGCCGACCCTGTTCGTCAACGGGCGCGAGCTTGGTCGACCGCTCACCGAGGCCGTCGTGCGGGAGCTGCTGAAGCCATGATGGAGCGGGCCGCGATCGGCGTCTTCGACTCCGGCAT
>SYAK01000541.1 GCA_005788935.1 Pseudomonadota bacterium | reverse complement strand
CTCACGCGGCCTCGGCGCGGCCATGCGCACCTTGGCGTCACGCACGGCCTCGGCCTGCTCATCGGCGTCGTCATCGCGCTCCTGCTTCTCGGGGTAGAGCTTGTGAACGTCGTCGCGGAAGGACGCGAACGTCCCGGCCTCGATGGACGCCCGCAGGCGCGCCATGAACTGCCCGAAGAACGCGAGGTTGTGGATGGTCGCGAGCGTCGCGCCGAGGACTTCGCCAATCTCGAAGAGGTGATGCAGATAAGCGCGACTGAAGTGCTTGCAGGTGTAGCAGTCGCACGAGGTGTCGATGGGGTAGCCGTCCCGCCGGTAACGGGCGTGGGTGATGCGGATGCGCCCCTGGACCGTGTAGAGGGCGCCGCCGCGGGCGTGGCGGGTCGGGATGACGCAGTCGAACTTGTCGATGCCGGCCGCGACCCCGTCGACGAGGTCCTGCGGGCGCCCGACCCCCATGAGATAGCGCGCCGTGTGGGTCGGCATGTGCGGCATCGTCTCGCCGAGGATGGCGTTCATCAACTCGGGCCCTTCGCCGACCGAAAGGCCGCCGATGGCGAAGCCGTCAAACGGGAGGCTCGTGATCTGGGCCACCGAGCGGCGGCGGAGATCGGCGTGCATCCCGCCCTGCACGATGCCGAAGAGGGACTGGCTGTCCCGGGTGTGCGCGGCGATGCAGCGGGCGGCCCAGCGCGCGGTCATGTCGACCGACTTCTCGCTCGTCAGGCGGTCGGCGTCGGACGGGAGGCACTCGTCGAAGGCCATCGCGATGTCGCTGCCGAGGCGCTGTTGAATCTCCATCGACCGTTCTGGCGAGAGGAAGGTCTTCTTGCCGTCCACTTCGTACGAAAAGGTGACGCCCTCTTCGGAGATCTCCTTCTTCTTCAGCGAAAAGACCTGAAACCCGCCGGAGTCCGTCAGGATTGGCAGGTCGACCGCCATGAAGCGGTGCAACCCGCCAAGCTTGTCGATGAGCTGCTCGCCAGGCCGCTGATGGAGGTGATAGGTGTTCGCGAGGATAATCTGCGCGCGGGTGTCGGGCAGGAACGAGGGCGGCATCGCGCGGATGGCAGCCTGCGTCCCGACCGGCATGAAGATGGGCGTCTCAACCGCGGCCCGCTGGAGACGCAGCGTCCCGGTGCGGGCGGCGGTCGTGGTGCAGGAGGAGCGGGTCTCAAAGGGTGCGGCGCAGGTCATGGCGGGGCTCTCGCGTGGGGGCGGACGGTGCGAGGGGTTAGCGCACCGGCGCCGCGATGTCACCAAGTCCTGCGCGTCGGACGTGCTCGCGCAGGACGAGCGGCAGGTTCGGGATGTCCTCGAGGATCCACCGGTCGAGCAGCCGCACCCGGAGATCCTCGGGCAAGGCGCTGCGCGCGGACGGGATCTCGGCGTCGACCCGCTCGCGCAGACGCCCCATCAGCATCGCGAGCGCCACCGAGACGTTGAGTGACTCGACGAACCCGCGCATCGGCAGCAGCAGCCGATAGTCGGCGGCCTCCCGCATCGCGTCGGTCACGCCGTCGTGCTCATTGCCGAAGACGACCGCGAGCGGCCTGTCGAGCGGCACGTCGAGCGGCCCATGAACCGGGCGATCGCCGTGAATGTCGGTCACGGCCAGCGCATAGCCGGCCTCGCGCAGTGAGGCGATTGCATCTTCGGACCGCACATGTCTTTGCAATTGCAACCATCGCTCGCTGCCTCGGGTCACGTCACGACCGAGCTTGAAGCGGCTCCTGCGCGGCAGACCCGGCCCTCCCGCGGGGGGAGGAGGAGGAGGCGCCATCGGATCCGCGAGGACATGCACGATGTCGACCCGCTGCAGTCCGAGCGCGTCCATCGTGCGGACACAGGCCCCGATGTTGTGGGGATCGTGCAGGTGCTCGAGGACGGCCGTCAGATGCAGGGTCCGCGTCTCGAGCGCACGCTCCATCCGGGCGATACGCTCGGGCAGCAGCTGAGGGCCGAGCAGGGCGCGGGCGCGGCCTGGATGTTCGAGGTGGAGGGGCGGGCCGACGGGCAGGTCGATGTCGGGGAGGCGCGGGTGCATGGGGGCCCCGTGTGCCTCAGACCGGCCGCGAGGGCAACCCTCGACCGACGCATCACATGCCGCCAGACAGCCTGACCGTGTGGGTGAGGTCGACGCGCGCCCCCGCGGCGTCCGCGGCCGAGAAGGTGATCGTCGCCTCCGCGCCCGCCGCCGTCGGGTCGGACACCACCAGAAAGAAGTTGTAGTGGTAAGCCCAACCCTCGGGACCATCGAAGGTCGGCTGGTTCACCAGGTTCAGCGCGCCAAGCTCTGCGTCGGCGGTGCGAATGCGGGCATCGAGCGTCAGCGGGGCCGCCAGCAGCCCGCGCGTGCGGAAGGCCAGCACGACCATCCACAGCCCCTGGGGGCCGTAGACGATCTCGAGCGTGTCCCCATCGGCGAGCAACGTGAAGGCCGACGGCGTGTTGGCGCCCTGCGGGTTGAAACCCAGCTCGAAGCCCGGGGACCGGACGTCGGGCGCGGCGTCCTGCGCATCGCGTGCCAGAGCATCGTATTCCGGCGCATCCGCAGCGGTCGCATCGCCCGGCAAACCATCGGCCAACGGGCCATCCGGCACATGGGCCTCCGAAGGACCGGCGTCAGCGACCTCTGGCGGCGCCCCCGCATCGGACGCACAGGCCGCCATCGCGACGACGAGCCCCACAGCCGCGGCGCACGCGAGCCGAGGAAGACGCCTCGCGAAGTTCATCGGCATCGCGGCCTCAGAAGCACATGTCGTTGCAGGTTGTGCCGCCCTTGCGGATACACGCCTCGCCGACCGTGGCGGTGAGGAGTTCCTGCCAGGTGTCCGTCGCGAGTTCGAGCGCGAAGATGTCGTCGACGTTGCCGCAGTCCGTCTTTCCGCCCGTCGTGACCGCGAGCCCCGCACCCGCCGCGAACACGTGGGCGTGGCGGCGCTCGGGGGAGGCGTCATCGATGTTCGCGAAATCCGCCGGGAACTGGCAGAAACCGGTCGGTGGGCTGTTGTAGGTGTCGCCCGTCCGGATGACCTCCCAGGTCTCGCCGTTGACGTTCAACGCCCAGAGGTCATTGCGATTTCCAAGGTTCTTGTCGTCGTGGCCGCCGAACACGAGGTAGCGGTCGCGCTCGGCGTCGACAGCGACACCCGCCCAGAAACGCCCCTCAGGCTGGTCCGGAGAGCTCTTGCCCAGCAGATACCAATCCGGCGGCGACTGCGAGAGGTCGAGAACCCAGAGGTCGTCCTCGTAGACAGCCGTATCGGAGAAGGCCTGGTTGCCATTGGAGCCGCCGTAGATGACGAACCAGTTGCGGACCGCGTCAAAGGCGCCGTTGACCCAGAAGCGCGGGCTCGGCGCGTCGCCCGTCGCGACGAGCCGCGTCCACGCGAGGCTGCCGAGGTCGAGGGCCCACACCTCGTTCGTCTCCGTGTAGACGAGGCCTGAGCTCGAGGTGTTGCCGCCGAACACGAGCAGGCGGTGGTTGACGCTGTCATAGGCGGTCGCGGCGTTGAAACGCGGCGGCGGAGCCCCGGTCGTCGCGAGCTCGGACCACGTCTCGGTCTTCAGGTCGAAGGCGTGAACGTCGCCGTACAGCGTGTAGGGCCCCGACGCGCCAGCGCGCGAGCGACCGCCGTAGACGAGCATCCGGTCGCCGCGGCTGTCGTGGACCGCGCCATGGCGTGTGCGACCGGCCGGGGCCGTGCCGGAGACGCTGCGCCACTGGCTGCAGCCGAGGTCGAAGATCCAGGTGTCGGACTCGTAGGTGTGCGACACGATGGAGGAGCAGTTCTGCGGGACCCCGAAGCTGCCGCCGAAGGTCACGAGCTGCCGGCGGACCGGATCGACGACGCCGGCATGCTCGGCTCGGGCGCGCGGTCGTTCACCGGTGGCCTCCGGGCACTGCGATGGCGGCTCGGCGGCATCCCCGGTCGTGACGTCGGCCGCGGAACCCGCAACATCTTCAACGACGGTCGCGTCTTCGGTTGTCCCGGTCTCTGCGACACGCTCGACGTCGCACGGCGGCATGGCGGTGGAGCCGTCATCGCAGGCCGAGACGGACAACATGGCGGCAGGGACGAGGGCGCGGACGAGCTTCATGACGGGCCTCCGGTTGGCAGCGCCCGAGCTTCCCGCCTGCGCCGCGCCCGTGTCAAGCACGACCGCACCACGCCTGGCCGTCGCCGTGCCAACGCGCACAGAACCGCCCCGTCCTGTCGGGCGCATGCGCGCCGCCAACCGACACCAGACGCGCGTCCCGACCGGTTTGCACCCGAACGCGGACCGTGCTAGTCTTCGACCCCGCATGCCGAGTTCGACCACCCATGTCCGCCGAAGGCTGAGCTCCCTCTTCATCGCGGCAGCCTTGGCCGCAACGCCGTCGCCATCGCTCGCGCGCCCAGCCGAGCCGACCGCGCGCGAGCTCGAGCGTTTCGACAAGCTCTACGCCGACGCCGAAAAGGCATTCGAGGCGGGCCGGTTCGAGGATGCGATGCGCCTCTACCTGTCCGCCTTCGACACCATCCCAGACCCTGCGGTGCTCTTCAACATCGCCTACATCTGCGAGCGCAAGCTCGACAACCTCGAGCTCGCCGAGGGCTACTACGAACGGGTCGCCGCGAACCGCGACGCGCCGCCCGAGCTCATCAGCAAGGCCGAGAACCGGCTCGCCAAGGTGCGCGAGGCGATCAGGGCCCGCAAGAACGGGACCCAGCCGACCCAGAACCCGCCTCCGAAGAAGGAGCCCCCGCCCGACCGTGCGCCCGAACCCGCTTCGCAGACGCCCGACAGCGCGCTCTGGCCGTTCGTCACGATGGCCTCGGGCGGCGTGGCCCTCCTCACCGGCCTGGCCCTCGGCGGCACGGCGCTCGGTGTGGAGTACCGCCTGCAGGCCGCGGAGTCGGCCCGCGAGGTTGCGCGCGCCGAGCGCCTCCGTGCCTCGGGCGCCGGACTTGCCGTCGGCGCGGACATCCTGGTCGTCGGAGGCCTGCTCGCCGCAGCGGGCGGGGCCGCGTGGTACCTCCTCGGCACCGCCGGGGCCGAGCCAGCCGGTGCCAGTGGAGCCTCGGTCGCTTCGCGCGGCGCGCGGTCCTGGCGCATCGCGCCCCTCGTCGGGAACGGCGCGGCCGGCCTGACCTTCGGAGGCTCGCTGTGAGTCGCTTCTCCCTGCTCGCGGGTCTCTCGGCCCTCTCCGCCGCGGGCTGCACCGCCATCACGGACTTCGACGCCCAGTGCGTGGTCGACGCCGAGTGCGCAGCCGTCGGCCGCAGCCTCGTCTGCACGCGTGGCACCTGCGCGATGCCCGACCTGGTCTTTCCCGAGGTCAGCGCGACGGTCCCGGCCGGCGAGGCCTCACTTGGATGCTACACGCTGTTCGGAGAGACGGACGCCTCGGCTGACACCCTGACGCTCGGCACGCTGCTGCCGCTCTCGGGCGGCCTCGCCGACGAGGGCCCAGCGATGGAGGACGGTGTCCGTCTCGCCGTCGCCGAGATCAACCAGGCTGGCGGTATCAACGGACGCATGCTGCGCGTCCTCGCGTGCGACTCGGGCACCCAGGCCGACGTCGCCGAACGCGCCGCGCAACACCTCGTCGACGTGGCCGACGTACCGGCCATCATCGGCCCCGGAAGCTCGACCGAGGTCATCGCCACCTACGGCAGCGTCGCGCGCGAATCTGGCACGCTCCTCATCTCTCCGTCCGCGACCTCGCCGGAGATTTCCCTCGTCGACGAGACGGGACTCCTCTGGCGAACCGTCCCGTCGGACGCGCTCCAGGGCGGCGTCATCGCTGGCTATCTCGCCCACCGGGCCTACGAACGCATCTACGTCGTCCATCGGGACGACGCGTACGGCAACGGCCTCGCGTCCGTCGTCCGAAACGCCTACTGCGACCCGCGCAGCTGCGCCAACACGTTCCGCAGCCAGGCCTACCCGACCGACGACCTGTCACTCGCCCAGGCGGACGTCCACGCCGCGATCCTGGCGGACATCGAGGCCTTTGCCCCGGACGCGGTCGTGCTGGTCGGCTATGCCCCCGACGGGCTGTCGTTCCTGCGCCTCGCGGAGGGCAAGCCGTGGGCGTTCGTGCTGGCCGAAGGGCTCCGGACAGGCGGGCTGGTGGACGGGCTGCGCGACCGCGACGGCGCGCTGCTGGTCCCAGGGCTCGACGACCCGCAGCTCCTCTGCAACATCGTCGGCACCTACCCCTCGTACCGCCGGGACACCGCGGGATATCAGGCGTTCGCCGACCGTTATCGCCAGCTGACCGGTGGCAAGGAGCCTGGGACCTACTCCGTCCACGCCTACGACGCGACCTATGCCCTCGCCTTCGCCGCCGCCGCCGCCGCAGGTGCGGGCGTCCGCACGCCTCGCGGGCGCGACCTCGCAGAGGGCCTCGCCCGCCTCTCCCATGGCGTGCCCGTCACCCTCGGCAGCCCGCTCGACGGCAGCTTCGGGACCGGCGTTCGCGCCCTGCGCTTCGACGCGCTCGGGACCATCGACCTCGTCGGGCTGTCCGGCCCGCTCGACTTTGACGCGAACGGTGACCCCGCGAGCAGCATGGAGCTTTGGAATCTCGACCCGGACCCGGTGTTGTCAGAGTCGGGAGGCAGCCGGATCGTGACGCTCGGGACGGTCTGGGACGGCGTCGCAGTGGACGCCACCGGCGCGGGGGTGTACAGTTTCGCGCAGATTCCGCAGCAGAACGCCAGCCCGGCCTGCGGGGCGGCTGAACCCTGAACACACAGGAGTACCCGGGGAGTGAGCTGGATCTGTTCCCAGTGTGGCGAGTCGAGCCCGCGTCCGCGCCCGAAGTGCGCACGCGACGGCGCGCCCGTGGTCGAGGACCTCGCGGGACAGGTCGTGGGCGGGCGCTACCGGGTGCAGGAGCTCGTCGGCGTCGGCGGCATGGACTCCGCTGTCTGGAGGGCTTGGCAGATGGGGACCGAGCGCGTGGTCGCCATCAAGGTCCTGCCACCCGCCGACGACGCCGCAGCCAAGCGCTTCTCGCGCGGGGCCCGCATCGCCGCGAACCTGAGCCACCCGAACTGCTGCGTCATCCACGACTACGGCACGACCGACGACGGAAAACTCTTTCTCGTCATGGAGTTCCTGTCGGGGCGCGTCCTGAACGACGCGCTGACCGCGGACGGGTTCTCGCCGCATGACACGGTCCACATCGCCGACCAGATCCTGCAGGCCCTCGAGCACGCCCACGCCGAACGGACGGTCCACCGCGACCTGAAGCCCGACAACCTGTTCCTCGTCCGCAAGAATGATGACCCGTACCACGTCAAGATCCTCGACTTCGGCATCGCGAAGGACATCGAGGACGAACACGAGGAGATCTCGACGGGCCCGAACGACACGGCGCGCGACGGTTTCGACGACCTCGTGACGGAGCAGCGTCAGGTGTGCGGGACACCGCAGTACATGGCGCCCGAGCAGGTGGTCGGGGCGCGGGTCGACGGGCGCGCGGACCTGTACGCGCTCGGTTGCGTCATGTACCGACTGCTGACAGGGCGCCTGCCGTTCGACGGCAAGAACCGCTACGACCTCTACCGCAAGCACCTCGAGGAATCTCCGCGGCCGTTTTCGGACATCCGCCCCGACCTGATGTTTCCGGACCGCCTCGAGCTGGTCGTGATGAAGGCGCTCGCGAAGAACCCGGCCCACCGCTTCCAGAGCGCGGCTGACATGCGCGCGGCCCTCGCGACCCTCGACCTCGGCGCGCCACGCGTGCGTCGCGCGACCCAGGCCATGCGGGCGACCGGGCGCGACTCCGGCCCGCTCGAGGCGCCAGGCTCCACGCTCGAGATGGCAGACCCCGGACGGGGGGCTCAGCCGACGACGCGCCAGCTCAAGACGGTCGGCGCAAACAGCGGGCCCGAGGCGCGCTCGCTCGAGGCGCCCGCCCCCACGGTGGCTGGCGGCAGCGGCCTTCGCGCGACGGGCGGCATCCGTCCCTTCACCGGGCCGACTTCGTCCGAGCTGCCTGCGACGACGACCTTCGAGCCACCCCGTCCCGCGCCCGGCCACCAGCGCTCGGAGACGACGCTGTTGGCGCGCCCGGACGCCGCACCGATACCGCCCACCATCGAGGTTCGCGTCCCCGCGGGCGCCTCGACCGAGCCGAGCAGCGTCGGACGTGCGATCCGCGCCGACCGCCCGAAGTGGATGACCGGGCTCCTGCTCGCGGCGGCGTTCCTCATCGGTGTTGGCGGCATGGTGCTGCTGCTGCCGATGCTCGAGGACAAGCCGATGACCGCCCCGGTGGCGCTCGACGCCCCGGCCGCACCGCAGCCCACCGAGCTGGCGGGGACGACCGCGCTGACGGCCCAGACAGCCGCCCCGATGGCGGCGACGGGCCTGAGTCCAGAGACCGCATCGCCCACGGCTGTCGATGCGCCTGTCGATGCGCCCGCCGCGACCGCCTGGCCGCTTCGGATCGAGTCGGTGCCTCCCGGGGCCACGCTCCTGCGGGCGGGCCACGTCATCGGCACGACGCCGCTGACGGTGGACGTCGGCGTCGGGACCCATGTCTTCACGCTGAAGGCGCCAGGCCACGCGGACGCGACGCTGCCCATCACCATCAGCGCCGAGGCAGACACGGCGAACACGCGGAACGTCGTCCTGGCACCCGTCGCGCGGTCAGCCGCGCCCCGGAGCGCGCCGCCGCTGCCGCTCGGCACCGCTGGCACGAGGACCGGAGGCGCCGCGCCAGCCCCTGTGGCCCGCCCGGCAACCGAGCCCGCAACAAACGTGGTCGAGCCGCCCGCGCCGAAGCCCGCCGCTGTGCGCGCCCCAGCCGAGCCCGACCCGGCGCCTCGTCGACCGAAGACACGGACCCTCGACGAGGTCGACGGCGAGTGACGGGCCAAGCGACGTGGTCGTCCTCCTGAACCTCGGCGGGAGCGCGTGATGCGAGGCTGGTTCCCATTTCTGACGCCTCCTGTGGCGGCGTCGCGACCGCCGCTCGGGCCGATGTTTCGGGTTCCCGGCGGTTGGGCGCTCGTGGTGCGCGACGGCGGAGCGCCCCGGCGCCGATGGGTCCCCGGCTTCTGGCTCGACGCGAGGCCCGTCACGAACGCAGGCTGGCGAGCCTTCCAGCAAGCCACGGGAGCGGCGAGCCCGCCGTG